>NZ_VPDH01000066.1:0-19294 GCF_013417785.1 Acinetobacter sp. YH12227
GACTCATAAGTGCTCGGTTATATGCGGGCCAATTGGTTGTGCGGTAGATTTTGTGTGCAGGCTTCTTCATTTGAAAATTATATCGCTGAAAAAGCCTTTACAGATAGGTTTGTGCAACAAAGCCGTTATAAATACAAAGCTTCGGTTTAGCTTTCCTTCAATATTTAACAAATGGTAAATTTATTAATGTTTATTATTTTTAAGCATTCTCAGTAGCTATAGAAAAATTAATAGGACAAACCGAGGTTTAGCGGGTTAGTATATTTCTTACCTTTGACTGATTATTTCCCTACTTCTATTATGGAATTAAATACCCAAACTTTACGTAAAACTTTAAGGCAACGTCGTCGCCAAGTTTCTATGTTGAGTCATAAACAGTCTGAGTCAAAAACTGCATATAAATTAATCAGACATTCTATTTTTAAATCCTCTAATAAAGTTGGGATTTATTTACATGCTTTTGGTGAAATACATACTCAAAAAATAATTGATCTGTGCTTTTTACAGGGTAAACAAGTCTTCCTTCCCATGATTTGCAACATGAATCAGCAACTAGTTTGGGTCAAAATTTCGCGAAATCAATACTATAACAAACGCTTTTCACACCACCCACTTGGTATGAAAGAACCGATGGCCTCACGAGGTTTTCATGTATCCCACCTCGATTTATTAATTATGCCTTTGCTTGCGTGTGATCCAGTCGGAACGCGTATCGGTATGGGTGGCGGTTTTTATGACAAAACATTAGCCACCGCCCCCAGAAAGCCAATACGCCTCGGTCTTGCACACGATTTTCAATTTATAACGCAAAGCTTACATCGAGAAGCCTGGGATCAACCCTTAGATGCCTTACTTAGCCCTACAAAACTTTTACGCTTTAAGCGCTAAATTGATAAAATTGACTTAAACGAACACTTTAAAATCACATATTTAGTCATTTTTTATACATTTTAATTGACACTACCCTTGTAATTTAAAAAATACCCATCACTATAAAAACATGGCAACACCGTTGTCACTCATTAGGAGTGCCCATGTCTGAGATTATTATGAATGAAGAAAGCTTGGAAACAATCATTCCGAGCGTATTACCGCTTTTAGCGCTACGAGATGTGGTTGTATATCCTCACATGCAAATTGCGCTGTTTGTGGGTCGTGAAAAATCGATCAACGCAGTTAACGTTGCGCGTGAAAGTGACAATCTTGTATTCGTAGTGGCACAAAAAGATTCGCTATCAGAAGAAATTGATCACGATAATTTATATCAATACGGTACTGTCGCGAAGATTGTGCAAGTTGTAAATCATGAGAATGATGAAAACTGTATTAAGGTACTGATTGAGGGCTTATATCGTGCGAAACTTGAGAAAATCATCGATACAGATGAATACCTCACTGCTGAACACTCATTAAGCCCAATGACAGTTGACTTGAATGCTGAAAATCAATCAACTCGTCTTGAAGAACTACGTGCGCTTTTTGCCCAATATGCAGAAGCAAAACTACGCAATGCACGTGAACTGATTGCTGCAGCGAATAAAATTGAAGATTTACTACAATTGTTATTCTTCGTTGCTACACGTGTGCCTTTAAATATCGACATCAAGCAAAAATTCCTTGAGCACGATGAATTTGAAGCACATTTAGCTGAACTTATGACTTATTTATTGCAACAGTCTGAAGAACAGCAAATTGAACAAACGCTACATGATTCTGTAAAACGCCAAATGGAAAAGAATCAGCGTGAATACTTCTTAAATGAAAAAATGAAGGTTATTCAGCGCGAACTTTCCGATATGAATGGCGGAGCTGAAGATGACGTTCAAGAAATTGAAAAGCGTCTTGCTGAAGCAGACTTACCTGAACATGTACGTAAAAAAGCTGAAAATGAATTCCGTAAGCTAAAAGCGATGCAACCTGCATCAAGCGAAGCAGCTGTGGTGCGTAACTATCTAGAAGTAATTTTAGATACGCCATGGAATAAAGCAAGCAAAGTCAGCATCAACTTGGCTAAAGCACAAGATATATTAGATGCCGACCACTATGGTCTAGATGATGTGAAAGATCGCATTGTTGAATATCTAGCCGTGCAATCACGTGTGAAAAAATTACGTGGCCCAATTTTATGTTTGGTTGGCCCTCCTGGTGTAGGTAAAACCTCACTCGGTGAATCTGTAGCAAAAGCGACAGGACGTGAATTTGTTCGTATGGCACTGGGTGGTGTACGTGATGAAGCTGAAATTCGTGGTCACCGTCGTACTTATATCGGTGCGATGCCGGGTAAAATCGTGCAATCACTATCTAAAGTTGGCGTGAAGAACCCACTGTTCTTGCTCGACGAAATTGACAAAATGGCGCAAGACTACCGTGGCGACCCTGCTTCTGCCTTGCTTGAAGTACTTGATCCATCGCAAAACAGTAAGTTCAATGATCACTATTTAGATCTTGATTTAGACCTTTCTGAAGTGATGTTCATTTGTACTGCAAACAGCATGAATATTCCTGAAGCGCTTCTTGACCGTATGGAAGTGATTCGTCTACCGGGTTATACCGAAGATGAGAAAGTGAATATTGCTGAGCGTTATTTAGTGCCGAAAGCTATTAAAAATAATGGTCTACGCGCTAAAGAATTAACAGTACATGAAGAAGCCATTCGCGACATCGTACAACGTTATACACGTGAAGCTGGTGTGCGTAGCCTTGAACGTGAAGTATCTAAAATTGCACGTAAAGTCGTGAAAGAAGCTGTTAGTAAGAAATCGAAAAATCTTCAAATTGAAGTGGATTCGAAAAATCTTCCTGACTACTTAGGCCCGCACAAATTCGACTTCGGTATGGCTGAAGAAGAAGCACAAGTCGGTCGTGTAAATGGTTTAGCTTGGACTTCCGTGGGTGGTGAGCTATTAACGATTGAAGTGGCAGCAGTTCCAGGTAAAGGCAAATTCATCACTACAGGTTCACTGGGTGACGTGATGAAAGAGTCAATTACAGCAGCAATGACTGTCGTACGTACCCGTGCTGATGAACTCGGTATCGAAGCGTCTCGCTTTGAAGAAACAGATGTTCACGTACATTTACCCGAAGGTGCAACACCAAAAGATGGCCCATCAGCTGGTTTAGCCCTTACTTTAGCACTTGTTTCAGCTTTCACTAAAATTGCAATTCGTCCTGATATTGCCATGACAGGTGAAACAAGCTTAAGTGGTCGTGCGATGCGTATTGGCGGCTTAAAAGAAAAACTTTTGGCAGCACACCGTGGTGGTGTAAAACTCGTGTTTATCCCACAAGACAACGTTCGTGATTTGTCTGAAATTCCAGACAACGTAAAAGAAGGTTTAGAAATTAAAGCAGTGAAATCGATTGATGAAATCTTACCACTTGCATTGGTTTCTGCACCAAAAGCCTTAGCCAAAACACCTATCGTTAAAGCAACTGACAGTGGCAAAGCGGCACGCCATTAAGTTTTAAAACTATTTTACATGATTAAAAAAAGCCCTGTTCGCAGGGCTTTTTTGTGTTCAAAATTGGATGTTAAAAAATTGAAAACCGAACAACATTAGAAATTAAAATTAGCCATAGCAAATATACATGAAGCAAGTTCCATCCAACGAATTGAAGTTAGTGATGTAATACCTATAGGAATATAAATTAGAAAGTCTTACAAAATTTCAGGGTTATTACTTGATAAATACTTAATCATCCCCCATATATATATTGGTAGAGATATACGCGCTGTATGTTTCATTTTCGTTCCAAATGCACATTATGTGATTGTTCTTTTTGGAACAGAATGGTCATCTGCATCTCCAGGCAGATGACCTTTTATCGCAGTCCACAGGCTTTCAGGACTGCGTTTTTTATGCATTCAAGTTTTGTCTTAGTTCTTCAATGGATTTTGATACGCTCATCATGGCGCAATCAAAGTTTTTACCAAACCATTTACAACTTGTGCCATCTTCCCCACATTGAGTTTTTCTATCGTATCTTGCTCGGTATGGTAATGCTTATTTCGATAGTATGCCGTATCCGTAATCATCATTGCAGGTATATCAAATTTCCAATAATTCATATGATCTGAGAAATCGATTCCTTGAATAAATGAAGGTGAAATAAGTCGCTCACACTGTAATTCGTTTAAATTTTCCATTGCACTACAGTAATTTGAGGTCAAATCACGAGACTGCACATTGCCCACAGCAGCAATGAAATTTGAATGTGATGGATAAATCCACTTCAAACCAATCGGATAATCTTGAGTCGCTTTCGGGTCAAAATAACCAATCATTTCCAAAATATAAACACCATTTATTTTATCTTTGTTTTTAGCGACTGACTTTGCATGGATAAAACTACCCATTGACTCCGTTCGAAAATAAGGCGGTTCTTCTAACGTATAAAATACGAATTCAATATTTTGTTTCAACCGCGATTTTTCTGCTGCCAAAATACGTGCTGTCTCAAGTACACCTGCAACACCAGATGCATTGTCATCAGCACCCGCTTGTTCACCATATACATCGTAATGCGCTCCTACAATCACCTTTGTACTGTTTCCCGTATTCAATGGGCACACCACATTGCGGTAGGGTTGACTATTCACTGTATAGGTTTGAAAACTACAATTAACACCAAATAAACGCATTTGCTCGCGAATCCATGCGGAGACACGATTCAACTCCTGAATATTTTTATAGTTTCTATATTCGCCTTCAGAGCCAATAATTTGCTGTAAATAAACGCTTAAATTTTCAGGTTCAGCCATTCGAGTAGTCGCATGTGCAGTAAGTGGCAAACTAAAAAGAATCACAACTACCGTGAGTGAATGATACAGCAGCTGAAAACCACGTTTTAGGGGTAGTTTTATCATTGTTATTATTCCGCTTTTTAAAAATTTGAGCATAAGTAACTTATGCTGCGTATTTAAACAGCAAGCAAATCCTCTTTTCAATTGCAATTTGTGTCTGTTATTACAAAGCAACAAATCACCGTTATAATAGTCTTTTGCTTCATTTCAGGCGCTGTATGAAAATCCGCATTCTCACTATTGGTCAAAAAATGCCAGCTTGGGTACTGACAGGTTTTGAAGACTATTTCAAACGTATTCAACCCTTTGTACAAACTCAAATTGTTGAATTGCCTATGGCGAAGCGCGGTAAAAATGATTCTGAAGCTGATATTTTAAAATACCGTCAAATCGAAGGTGATAGCATATTAAATGCCATGAAAGGTAATGAGGTGTTAATTGCTCTTGAAGTCGGTGGCCGTGAATTTAGTACTGAAAAACTTGCTGAAACAATGAAAGGTTGGATGCTAGAAGGTAATGATGTGGTCTTAGCAATTGGTGGACCTGATGGGCACTCTGAAGCCGTACGTAAAGCAGCAGCATGGCATTGGTCATTATCAAAACTTACACTGCCTCACCCAATGGTTCGTGTCATGCTCATTGAGCAGCTCTACCGTGCTATGAGCATCAACAACAACCACCCTTACCATCGTGCTGGCTAAAATCACTGTTTAGTTTTTCGCATTGTTGCATAAACGAAACAATACGTTGAATTTATACAGATTGGTTATAGTTTCAAAATACAGCATGATAAACCTATTCCATATAACGACTTCCGGCGACGACCATGAATTTACAAACACTCCCAGGTTTATTTATTTCCCACGGTTCTCCAATGCTCGCTATCAATCCTGAGCAAGTTGGGCCTGCGCTGGAACGTCTCAGTCTCAATCTTCCAAAACCCCAAGCCATTATTATTATGTCTGCACATTGGGAAAGTAACGCACTAGAAGTAAGTACAGGCATTCGACCAGAGACTTGGCACGATTTCCGTGGTTTTCCTACGGAACTTTATGAGATTCGCTACCCTGCTCCAGGTCAACCAGAACTTGCAGAAGAAATTTTACATCTATTAGCAAATGCTGGACTTGCAGCACATGCAAACAGCACACGTCCGCGTGACCATGGTGTTTGGATGCCATTACTTCACATGTATCCAGAAGCAGACATTCCAGTTGTTGAAATATCACTGCCAATGACAATAAGTGCTCAAGACATATATAAAATTGGACAAACACTGGCACCTTTGCGCGAAAAACAAATTTTGTTGATTGGTTCCGGTAGCATTACGCATAACTTGCGCGAATTAGCTTGGAATGGGCAAGCGGCTGCTGTACCTGAGTGGGCTTCGACTTTCCGCAATTATGTGGTTAGTAAACTTACTCACCAAGATTATGACGCAGTGCTTGACTGGCAGTCTATTCCACAGGTTCAACGCAACCACCCGACCATAGAGCACTTTGCACCAATCTTTTTCGCAATGGGTGCAGGCCATCGCTTCTCAATTGTGCATAGCAGTTTCAGTATGGGTTCACTCGGTATGGATATTTATCGCTTTGATTAACTATGACAATTTTATAAAATACGCTTTTAATAGATAAATTATATTTATATAATAACAAATATATATTTATGGATACATTTTGATACCGAATCGCGCAGAATGTATCCATAATTTTTTAAAATGAATAGGTTATGCTGCATTCTGTTATTTAGATCAAGAACTGTAAGCCTTATGAAATTAAAATATTTAGCGATTGCACTCTTCCCTTTAGCACTTGCAGCATGTCAATCAAGCGATATCCAAAAAGCTGGAGATATAGCCTTGACCGTTTTACAACAACAAAATGCAGATAAAACCTTGGCCGCGTATCAGTGGAGTACCAACACTGAAAATGCGCCCAAACCGATTGTTTTAAACTTTAGCGAAGAAGGTCGTCTAAGTATCTCAACAAGCTGTAATACGCTAGGTAGCTCTTGGTCAGTCGAAAATAATACTATCAGCACAGGTAGCATGATGGCAACGCAAATGGCTTGCCCGAATAACATGATGGCGCAGGAAGGTATCGCTGCAGATATTTTCTCAAACCGCAAAGTGCCATTTATTTTAAATCTAAACGATAAAGAAAAACCCACCCTTACTTTAACCAATAGTAAAGGTGAAAAGATTGTATTCACAGGTAAAATGACCCCTGAAACTAAATACCAATCTGCGGGTGAAACAATTTTCTTTGAAATTAGCCCTGAAACTAAACAATGTACAGGTGTTGCACCGCAAACATGTTTACAGGTCAAAGAAATTAAATATGCCGAAAATGGAGTTAAAACCCAAGTCGATAAAGACTGGAGTTTGTTTTATGACAAAATTGAAGGCTTTGAACATTCACCCAATGAGCGTCAAATCATTCGTGTGAAACGCTATGAAATTAAAAATCCAGCAGCAGATCAATCTAAATATGCCTATGTGCATGACATGACAATTGCGCGTGGTAGCTTAGACAGCAAACTCTAAGTCAGATTTGCATCGCTCAATTTAATTTTGAAATAAAAAAACCGAGGCATTAGCCTCGGTTTTTTAGTTCCTACTTACGTAGAACTTAGTAAACGCCTTGAGCAAGCATTGCATCAGCTACTTTTACGAAGCCAGCAATGTTTGCACCGTTTACATAGTTCACAGTACCGTCTTCTTCAGTACCGTATTTCACGCAGTTACGGTGAATTTCTTTCATGATCGCATGAAGACGCTCATCAACTTCTTCAAAAGTCCAACCCAAACGAATTGCGTTTTGAGACATTTCAAGACCAGAAGTTGCAACACCACCTGCATTCGATGCTTTACCTGGTGCATAAAGAATTTTCGCTTCAACGAATTTCTCAACAGCATCCAAAGTAGAAGGCATGTTTGCGCCTTCAGCAACACAGATTACACCGTTTGCAAGAAGTACAGCAGCATCATCGCCATTCAATTCATTTTGTGTTGCACATGGAAGTGCGATATCACATTTGATTGACCAAGGACGTTGACCTTCAAGGTATTCAAAACCGTGCTTAGATGCGAATTCTGAAATACGACCACGTTTTACGTTTTTAAGTTCCATTACTTCAGCAAGAAGTTCAGTTGTGAAACCATCTTTAACGTATACAGTACCGTTAGAGTCTGAAAGTGAAACCACTTTCGCACCTAGATACATTGCTTTTTCAGCTGCAAATTGTGCAACGTTACCTGAACCCGAAATAGTCACAACTTTGTTGTTGAAGCTATCACCACGAGTTTTTAGCATTTCTTCAGCAAAGTACACTGTACCGAAACCTGTAGCTTCAGGACGTGCAAGTGAACCACCGAAAGTTAAGCCTTTACCAGTGAATACACATGCAGTGTCGTTGCTTAATTTTTTCATCATGCCGGCCATGTAGCCAACTTCACGGCCACCCACACCGATGTCACCCGCTGGGATGTCAGTGTTTGAACCTAAATGACGATATAACTCGATCATCAATGCTTGGCAGAAACGCATAATTTCGCCTTCAGATTTACCTTTAGGATCGAAATCTGAACCACCTTTACCACCACCCATAGGCAATGTAGTTAAAGCATTTTTGAAAGTTTGCTCAAAGCCTAAGAATTTTAGGATTGAAAGGTTCACTGAAGGATGGAAACGCATACCACCTTTGAATGGACCAATTGCTGAGTTGTATTGAACACGGAAAGCACGGTTAACGTGAGTTTGACCTTTGTCATCTACCCATGAAACACGGAATTGAATCGCACGTTCTGGCTCAACAAGACGCTCAAGCAGACCGTAGTCAGCATACTCTGGGTTCTTTTCAATGAAAGGCCAAAGGCTCGTCATCACTTCTTCAACAGCTTGAAGAAATTCAGGTTGATGTGCATCACGTGTTTTAACGTAGTCCAGGAAGTCGTTAAGGCTGTTATATTTCAACGCTTAATCCTCAGCAGATGTATGGATCAAAACTGTTCACAATTTTGATCAAAGATATATTTTGGCGCAAAATATTAAATATCTTTTGTAACCAATGGGCAATAGTTTTTTTTAAAAATCTTTAAAATATATAAATTTCATGTGTTTAATTTGATTTTTAAGATGTTTTGGTTATATATCTAATAACTTTAAGGAATATTTTAATGTTGTTTTTTGCGCATAAATGATGCAAACAACGACCTATTTTCGAGCACACTCAATACACTAAAAACATGCTAGAATTCATTACCCTGCTTTGTTTTCGCACTTTCTGCTGTAACTCGACGAACCATGAATTCTGAAATTTCCCTCATTCAACAAATTGACGCATTACTTCCACAAACCCAATGCGGTCTATGTGGCCATCGTGATGGGTGTTTGCCCTATGCAAAATCAATTCATGAAGGTGAAGCTGCGAATAAATGCGTGCCGGGTGGGCAGCCTGTGGCTGATGCCTTAGCGATTCTGTTAAATCGTGCTCCGTTAAAAGCAGAAGAAAGTGTGTGGCCAATTCAATCCGACGGCCGTCCTCAACGTGTTAAAGCAGTGATTCGTGAAGACGAATGTATTGGATGTACAAAATGCATTAGCGCCTGCCCTGTCGATGCCATCATTGGCTCAGGAAAACTCATGCATAGCGTATTAACGGATTTATGCACGGGCTGTGAACTGTGCATTCCTCCTTGCCCGGTCGACTGCATTGACTTGGTTGAAGACACCCAACCGATACTAAATTCAACACTAAGAATTGCAGAGCAAGACGACTTACGCCGCCGATATTATGCACATATTCAGCGTGAAGAAAAACGTCAACTCAATCGTAAAGGTCCTGTCGTTCGCGCCGAAATTGACACTGAATTATTTGCCCAATTTTCAAGCCAAACGGACTCTGTTCCTGCAATTGAAGTGGTTGAAAAACAAAATGTACCGACCATTAATATTGATGCAAAAACCACGATTGAACTTGCAAAAATCCGAACACAAATCAAAAAACTCGAAAAGCAGCTCAGTGTTCGTGAAGATGCCAAAAAACGTGAGTTGCTTGATTCGCTTTCGGTACAACTAACACAATTACAAGGGGCTTAATTGTGGCTGTTAAAAATATGACGAAAAAGCAGATTCAAACTTTTTTTGAACGACTGCGTGAACAACGTCCCAACCCTAAAACTGAACTAAATTACAGCAGCCCCTTTGAGCTATTGGTGGCAGTGACATTATCTGCCCAAGCCACTGATGTCAGCGTCAATAAAGCCACAGATAAACTATTTCCTATTGCCAATACACCTGAAGCTATTTATGCCTTAGGCGTTGATGGATTAAAGGAATATATTAAGACCATTGGCTTATATAATTCGAAAGCTGAGAACGTCATTAAAGCCTGTAAGATGTTAATCGACAAACACAACAGCGTCGTACCAAACAATCGTGCAGACTTAGAAGCCTTGCCCGGTGTGGGGCGTAAGACAGCGAATGTGGTGCTGAATACCGCTTTCGGTCAACCAACAATGGCCGTTGATACACATATTTTTCGTTTAGGTAACCGTACAGGTTTAGCTGTCGGCAAGAACGTGCTTGAAGTCGAACACCGTTTAGTGAAAGTGATTCCAAAAGAATTTATTGTCGACTCACATCATTGGTTAATTTTACATGGTCGTTACTGTTGTATCGCACGTAAACCCAAGTGTCATGAATGTATTGTTTCTGACGTGTGTAACTGGCCTGATCGTTTTGAGTTTGGTGCAGCAAGACCAATTAAAGTAACCAATCTAGATGCCTAATATTTCTTGGATATCGCAAGCATCATTTTTATGCTAATCAAATGAAAATCAGCAATATATAACTCAGATATATTGCTGATTTTTCAATATGCTAGTGTAATTTAGGCCTCAACCCTTCACAGCAAATTACTGTTCAGATTTAGTGTCTTGCTGCTTTTTTTTATCTAACTCTTGTTGTAATTTGGGATGTAACTGATACTGCTTCGGGTTTAATTTTGCATCTTTTGCTTCTTCAATTTGTACATTACGTAGCATTTTAAAACTAACATAAAGCAGTCCCAGTAAAACCGCCACTGCAACTACAACACCCAAAATTAAAGCAACTTTCAGCACTAGATTGTCCTCAAAAATGAACAATAAAAAAAAGAGTCCCACTATGCAGTAGGACTCTTTTAAAGTCAAAATTTCAGTCGAACTGAATTAT
The DNA here is from genome assembly GCF_013417785.1 of Acinetobacter sp. YH12227. Lineage (NCBI taxonomy): Bacteria > Pseudomonadati > Pseudomonadota > Gammaproteobacteria > Moraxellales > Moraxellaceae > Acinetobacter > Acinetobacter sp. YH12227. The sequence continues at coordinate 11,026 of NZ_VPDH01000066.1, forward strand.
TTTGCTTGATCTAAAATCGCGAACAAATCAGTTTGTACTTGTTCGATTGGACGTAGACCATTTAATTTGTCATAAGTCGGCGCATTTTCACCAGACGCGGCGCGGCCTTGGTAGAAACCAACCAGTTGTTCAGTTTCAGTATGATATGAACCTAGACGTTTACGAATCGTCGCTTCTTGATCATCAGGACGTTGCACAAGGTCTTCACCAGTTTCATCATCTTTACCTTCCACTTTCGGTGGATTGTAAACGATGTGGTAAACACGACCTGATGCAGGGTGTTGACGACGACCAGAAAGACGTTGAACGATTTCTTCGTCAGGTACATCAATCTCGATCACGTGATCGATGTTGATACCTTCATTTTCAAGCGCTTCAGCTTGAGGAATCGTACGTGGGAAACCGTCAAAAATGCAGCCGTTTACGCAATCAGGTTGAGCAATACGTTCTTTAACAAGACCAATAATCAGCTCATCAGATACAAGACCGCCATTATCCATGACACTTTTAGCTTGTAGACCTAATTCAGTACCTTCACGAATCGCAGCACGGAGCATATCACCGGTTGAAATTTGTGGGATATCGTAGCGCTTACAGATCAACTGAGCCTGTGTGCCTTTACCTGCTCCAGGTGGTCCGAGTAATATAATGCGCATAAAAAAACATCCTCATTTTAAAACATTGTATATGACGCTATACGGTGATATGAACCCCAAGATTAACATCACCTATCAGCATCTAATTATAAGAAAGCCACAAACAAATGTATTGTACCAGCTATAAAACCAGTCACCCCACCCAACACAATCAAAATCCATTCGTCTTCCTGAAATGCAGGACGTAACAAATTTTGAAATTCTTTAGGCGTTAACTCGCGAATACGGTCTCTAAACATCTGAAAGATTTTCTGTGCACGGCTCGCATTAAACGCAGGGTCGCATACAGGCACCATCGTAATTTCAATTGAGCGATCGATCAAGTCTGTCTTGAGTTTTGCATACTCTTTTGGACCCAAAGACAACTGTAATGAGGTACGAACCAATGGTGTTTCCATAATTTCGTTAATATGACGTTTAACAATGCGACGAGTCTTGTCTTTTTTCCCGCCATACATCATTTCGGTCATGATAGATTTTAGCGTAATTAGGTCTTCTGTGACTACACTTGCGAATACATCCGATACTTCTTCTTGGCGTTTCATAAACGCCCCTTGAATATTGTAAGTTCCAATACGCGGAATCACAGGCTTGATCCAAGGAAATTTACGATCTTTAGTTAATTCAAAGAATTGCAAATACTTCACTGGGTGTGGTTCGATTGGATTGAATACCATCCAAATAGCAATCCAATTGGTCAAAAAGCCCCAGATTGCAGCCCAGAATGGCACTGTCCAATGCCAAGGCACCACAAACCAAACAACCATCTGGAAGATACCAAAGAACATCCCAATCAAGGCACTAATATGCCAAATAAAGTTAATTTCTTTTTGTCCAACTTTAAGGAACATTCGCACCATCAGGCGTCGATCAGACTCCATCTGGCTCACCACCATTTCACGCATGTCAACTAATGACTCGACGTTCATGGTCAGTTCGGTCACAAGTTCTTTTAAAGTACTTGGTAACTGTTTATGTGCTTGAGCATAAATACGACGTTTGATCGAATACGGTAAATTTTCCCAAAGAACAGCATTTCGGTCGAGCATGACTTCATCAATTAAATGTTCAAGCTCAAAACCAACTTGTTCACCAATAATACGCGCCATGTCCTCAGGATCCATTGCATCTAAAAATTCACGCAATGAACCCAATTTAGACAAAGTGTTGTCGGTAATAATGCCAGATATACGTCCAGCCTTTCTTGGCACAATGCCCTGCCATCCCACCGGTATTGGGCCTAAATGGAATCCCCAAAAAGTAATTGGGTAAAACACCATTTTAAGTGCCATCCAAACGTGTGCCCAGGTAACGAACGCGGTAACGGGGATAATACTTAGCACCGCCCAAAAATCGGGTCGTTGCAAAAAGGTTTGCCACAGATCGTTAACGTACTCAAGCATGCATAACTTCCATATTTAATTTTATTCAGTGAGCGCGGTTAAAACATAAAGTTGATTATTTTCACTACAAACCAATACTTAGAGTATATGAGATTTGTAGTCTAGGTTCGATTTCTGCAATAACATTGCCCGACTTATCTTCTAATTTCTCTCCTGCACCCAGGCCAACACTAAACGTACTGATACGCTCGGAGCTCAACATCACATAAGCAAGATCAATACCACCGCCTAATCGAGCTTCATCGTCACCATCAACTTTTTTCGTGTCGATATAACCTGCATAAGCCCCGACATAATAACCATTTTTATCCTTGCCAGTGAAATGAACTGGGTGACGAAAGCCGACTTGTCCACCAGGTGTTTTATCATCGTTCAAGAAAACACCAGCTTTCGCATAAGCAATGCCATAAGGGTTGACCCATTCACCATTCACATGAATGATTTTTTGAGTAAAACCCGCACCAAGATTCCAAGCTTGATAGCCTGTACTGCCTAAATTTGCCTCAGGTAAAAATGCGTTGTCATTGGCGTGTGCGACACTTCCAAGCATCATTAACGCCAACCATGGATAAAATTTATTCATTGTTTTCACTAACTTCCTTAGTATTATTTTTGGATTATTCCTTTTTTATTCTTAGCGACTTTATCAGATTAAAATGAACTGTTATACACAAGCTCGCATCTTTTTCATGTCTGCAAAGTCAAAGTTTGAGCTACATCCACGAGCAGCACGTTTTTAATTCTCAAAAAAAATAACAATTGCGCTAGAATATGCCTCTTCTGTTATTTCAGTTCTTTGTCTTTAAGTCGATCGCATATGAAGCAGCACTTTCCTTTAAAAAATGTCCAGCAAGAAAAGCGGATTTATCGTAATCGTGTACTGATTTCGATTGGGATCGTGTCATTCTTTATGTTGCTATTGGTAGCTCGCTACGCCTATTTACAAATTAAGAATTACGAAACGTTTTCAACCGCTGCAGATCAAAACCGAATTCGTTTACAGCCTTTAGCGCCATCCCGTGGCTATATTTATGACCGCAATGGTGTATTACTGGCTGATAACTACCCTGTATTCTCTGCAACCATGAGTCGTGCAGATGTTGAAGATATTGACGACACCGTCAAGCGCCTCACGCCGCTCCTTGAACTTACTGATGAAGACATTGAACGTTTTAGCAGTCGAATTAAAACTTCAAAGAAAACTGAACGTGTTTCAATCAAACTTAACCTGAATGAAAATGATATTGCGCGTTTTAGTGAAGTGAAATATCAATTCCCAGGCGTTAATATCGAAACACAAATGACCCGTTATTACCCACATGGTGAACTTTTTGCGCATGTGATTGGTTATGTCGGTCGTATCAATGACAAAGAACTTAAAACCATTGATAAAGATTTATATGCTGGCTCTAACCTGATTGGTAAGATCGGCGTTGAAAAGTCGTATGAAGAATTACTACATGGCATGCCCGGCAATGAGTCCGTTGAAGCTGATGCTTTTGGTAATGTGTTACGCCACTTGGGCCGTAAAGATCCAGTTCGTGGTAATGATCTGTATTTATCCTTAGATTATGGCTTACAAACGATTGCTTCTGAGCAATTGGCAGGTCGACGTGGCGCTATTGTTGCAATGGATCCGCGTACAGGTGAAATTCTTGCTTTGGTATCCAGCCCAAGCTTTAACCCGAACCTGTTCGTAACAGGTATTAGTAGTAAAGATTATTCTGGTTTACGTGATAGCTTAGACCAACCACTCTATAACCGTGCTGTACAAGGGGCTTATCCTCCAGGATCGACCATTAAACCGATGTTTGGTATGGGTGGTATTCACTATGGTTTAGTTGATTGGAGCACGGCTATTTCAGATCCCGGTTATTTTACTTTACCAGGTGATAGCCATCGTTTCCGTGACCACAAAAAAACCGGTCATGGCGCTGTAAATATGCATAAAGCACAAGTTGTCTCTTGTGATACCTATTTTTATGTCCTGTCATATCGCATGGGCATTGAAAAAATGAACTCATGGATGCGTCAATTTGGTTTCGGTGAAAAAACTGGTGTCGATTTACCAAGTGAAAGTACAGGCTTATATCCGAACCCTGAATGGAAAATGCGTACCCGCAAATCAAATTGGCTTAAAGGTGAAACGATTTCCGTCAGTATTGGACAAGGTGCATTTACCGCAACCCCATTACAACTGGCCATGGCGACTGCAATTACAGCCAACCAAGGCTCTCATGTCACCCCTCATGTATTGCGTGAAAGTAAAGGTTCTAAGGTGCATAAAGTTCATAATGCACCAAATGGCCGCATTCAATTTAATGGTAAACCAGAAGATTGGATTAAGATGCGTGATGCCATGATTGATGTAGTGCAAACGGGTACAGGCCGTGGTATCCGCACGCCGATGTATCAAATTGCAGGTAAAACAGGTACAGCTCAGGTTAAAAGTATTGCTCAAGGTAAACGATATAACGAAGCATTACTTACAGAACGTCAACTTGATCACGGCCTATTTGTTGGCTTTGCACCCGCTGAAAAACCTGAAATTGCAATTGCTGTGGTTTGGGAAAATGGCCGTCATGGTGGTTCGGCAGCTCAAATCGCTAAACCTATTTTTGACTATTGGCTACTAACTCGTAAAAAAAATCCAATTCGTCCTTCCGGCCACCAAGTAAGTGGTGGCTTAATGACAGCTGGGATTAAACCCGGTGAATTACCAAGTGGCGCTAATATTTTGTCTGCCGACCCAAATGCAAATCCAAACCAGCAAACAAATGAAGCGAACTCAAATAGTAACCAGGCCGCTCAGACAAATGGTCAAGCAGCACCTACTACATCTCGTGCTGCGAGTGCAGCCGCAACAGCTGATCAGGAATAATCAATGAAAAATCAATTAAGAATCATTGGTGGAGAATGGAAACGTCGTCAGCTACCTTTTGCCAGTATTGACGGACTTCGCCCAACGCCTGACCGTGTACGTGAAACGCTTTTTAACTGGCTCATGTGGGACGTACAAAATGCCAAAGTTCTAGATCTATGTACCGGTTCAGGTGCATTAGCATTTGAAGCACTCTCACGAGGTGCAGCACAAGCAGTCATGATAGAACCTGACCGTACGCAAGCAAAATTTTTAACGGATAATCTCGAACTATTACGTGTGAGTAAGCAACAGGCCCAACTCAAAATTATGACTGCTCAACAAGCCTTAGCTACATTAAAAGAGCAGTTTGATTTAGTATTTTTAGACCCTCCCTATAGCCTCGACCTATGGGAAACCTTAGCAAACCAAGCTGATCCATTAATTGCAGAAAATGGCTTAATTTATGTCGAAGCTGATCGAGATCTATCTCAGCTCAAATTACCCGTATCATGGAAACAAATTAAAAATACTAAAGCTGGTACAGTTCGCGCTGGACTCTATCAAAAATCAGTTTAAAACCAAATGTATTTAAAAAAGGACGCTTACGCGTCCTTTTCTTAGCGAATGTCCCAAGATCAAATTTGTGGACGTAAAGGTCGCTGTGCATTAAATCCACCTGTAGATAGCTTAACTGCTGGTGCAACATTAGGACGCTTCTTCTGTGATTGAGCATTCGGTTTTGGTTTCGTTACAGGTTTTGTTGTTTGTGGTTTAGCGGTTTGAGGCTTATTTACATTCGGTTTATGCTGTGACGGGCGTTGTACATTAGGCCGTTGATTATCCCAAGGTCGATGCTGTTGGGTTGAACCTATATGCTGTGGACGCTGATGATGTGGTCTGTATTGCGGCTGATTCGGACGATATTGTGGACGCTCATAGCCATAAGAATTTGAATATCGATGCGATGATCCATAACCATATTGACTTGAATAATGCGAGCCATCGTCAAACGGTGCAACCACACACCCGGTAAGTGAAATTGCGAGCACTGATAGCAAAGAAACTTGTTTAAGCATGTGAACTACTCCTATTTGAATAGGGATAGTCTGCTGTAAAGAAATGGATCAAAAAGGTAACCTATGTAGATGAGATGTATACCCATGTCCATTTTTTATCCATCATCTAGAATATTAAACCTATAAATAAGATGTAAAAAAACCAAGCTTGGCAGTGAAACATTTATGATAGAACACCGATAACAATCAGCGAATCACCCCATTATTCGATCAGATTTTTAGATAACTTATTTCGTTATTTATACTAACAAACTCCCCTTCAGAGATAATTTTATCTACAATAGCGACTGAATTTTAAAAGTAAAAATGCAATGACATGGTTAATTTTCATTCTTGGGGCAGTATGTGCAGGTTTCATCCAAGGATTAACAGGTTTTGCATTTGCACTAATTGCTATGTCTTTTTGGGTATGGATTCTGCCGCCGCAAATTGCAGCACCCTTAGTTGTTAGTGCTTCAGTCTATAGTCACTTTATTTCCCTCAGTTACGAAAAAAACTCCATAAACCTCGATCGCAAACTCATTTGGCCTTACTTAATAGCGGGCTTAATTGGCGTGCCTTTAGGAACCTATTTACTCGATATTATTAATCAAAACACTTTTAAGCTGGTACTCGGTGCATTTTTAGTGATTTGGTGCCCGATCCTTTTTTTTAATCCTACAATTGGATGGATCACAAAATCGGGTAAATGGGCAGATTCGATCATTGGCTATATTGGAGGCATATTGGGTGGATTAGGTGGCTTTTGTGGGGCATTGCCTTCTGCTTGGCTCATGCTTAAAAAGACACCGAAAGAACAGCAGCGTTATATTCTGCGTCATTTTAATTTCGCAATTCAAATCGTGACCTTAGCCAGCTATCTATGGCAAGGGATTATCCAAAAACAGCACTTACCCTATCTGGCGGTATTACTGATTATCATGGCATTTCCGGTAATTTTAGGTGCACGTTTGTTTTACAAAGTCTCGGAACGCCAGTTTAAACACATTGTTCTTGGTTTATTATTTAGCTCAGGATGCTTTTTACTTAGCATGAGTCTATTGCACAGCTAAACCAGTTTTTGAAATATAAATGATCTACAAAATACAACTAAAATCATGAACCACATCTCATTTAATCATTTTTTAGCCAAATGGTAAAAAATAAATTAATTTTTATCTTAAAACTGAATAGAATACGACACCACATCATTTGCTCATAAAAAAATCATGAATAAGTTCATCCTGCTCGCAGGTGTAACTCTGTTAAGCGGCTGTATGTTTGGCACATCTAGCGAAATAAAAAAAGCCGAAAAGCTACTTTCTCAATTCCAATGTAATAATATCGAAAGCGCACATATGACGCACAGTTCGATTACCAGTTTCCATGAGCAAAAACTTGCTTCAAGTAAACAGAAAGTCGTTTCTTATATTGATCAATATAAAGATGGCGATAAATTATTTAGCATTCCACTCACCGATGTCGTGGATCAACAATATATTATTTATAAGTCTGCTTGCCAAAACTTAGGTGGGATACATCCTGAAGTTGAAGAATAACAAAAACTATTTACATCGATTTTTCTCAAATCAAAATAAAAAAGGACAGTCTGAGCCACTGCTGTCCCATAGTTTGCTTTAAATAAAAAAACCTGAGTCCTAACAGTTAAAATATGAGTGCAAACAAACACTTTAACGACTAGGATTCAGGTTTTGTCACATCAGAATACCGTATTTCATGAGCTAATTAAACCTGTTGTGCGACAGGATTTTGAACAACTTGCTAAAGTACACCATGTTGGACAGAAATTTAGAGCGGCTTCCCGGTGGGATCAGTTTATTGCCATATTGATGTCTCAATTCTCTTGTAGGCAAAGTCTGAGAGATATTCAATCCAATTTGGAGTGCCAACAGGAAAAGCTAAGTCATCTCGGAGCAAAGTCTATTCCCCGAAGCACGCTGGCACGAATCAATGAGCAGCAGCCTGCTGCCTTGTATCAACAGCTATTTTACAAGTTGCTTAAATACTATGAACACTCAAAAGTAGCTCATAAATTTCGCTTTAAGAATCCCTTGTATTCCTTGGATGCCAGTCATATTGACCTGTCGCTTTCCTTATGTGAATGGGCCAAAGTTCACAACTCAAAAGCCAGCATGAAACTCAGCATAGGATTGAATCACAGCAATGATATTCCTGAGTTTGTTGCAGTTGAAAATGGCAAAGAAAATGACATGGTACAAGGCCGCAAATTCCAGTTTCCTGCTGGCAGCATTGTAGTTTTTGATAAAGGCT
>NZ_VPDH01000067.1:0-19249 GCF_013417785.1 Acinetobacter sp. YH12227
TTCGCAAGAGATGCGATGGATGTCTGGTGATTTGTAGTCATAAATTTTAGTCCCCACTTGTTTTTAAGTGGGGACTAAATTAAGGCTTATAGGATGAATTCATAAGGTGTGTTCAGCGGACGCTTACTTTTTATCGGGCATAAAGAGTGATCTTAATAGCTTCCTTTCAAATAAATTGACCTGAATAATCCTCAGTAAACGCTGAACACTCCATTCTTTTTGAGCCATATGTTGAGCGAAGCTCACCAGTAAATATGCAATTAAGGCGATCCAGATTTGGGTGTGTATTGCATTTCGGCTTCGGCCTAGAAATGACTTGAGTTTTAAATTCTGCTTAATGGCTTTAAAGAATAACTCAATCTTCCAGCGATCTTTATAAATCGCTGCAATCGTGGAAGCTGCCAAATGAAAGTTATTACTCAGAAATTCAAATGTCCTTTTCTTTTCTACATCATAAAATTCTATGCGTCTTAATAATTTCGGTGCACCTCTTTTCTTTGCATGAGTACTGCTTAATTCGATCCATTCATCTGCAATGATGCCTTTAGACGCTAATACGCTTCGACTTGATTTAACTTGATAAACTGTTTTTGGGCGCAGTCGGGTGACAAAGCTGACCTTCTGATGGGTCAGTTGAGCAAACCATTGATAATCAATATAGCCTTTGTCAAATACAACAATACTACCAGCAGGAAATTTAAAGGTTCTGCCTTGCACCATATCATTTTCAATACCATCACCCAGCGCCATAAATTCAGGAATAGTATTACTGTGATTTAAGCCAACGCTCAGTTTAATACTGGCTTTGGATGCATGCACTTTTGCCCATTCACACAAGGACAATGAAAGATCGATATGACTCGCATCAAGTGAATAGAGTTGAACCGTACCAGGTTTGTCGGAGACTTTTTTATTTAAGTTAGGCCACCTGACCTAACGGGTTAATCTTATCATAGTACATTGCTTCAAACTCAAAAGGCGATACATAACCCAGTGCACTGTGTACACGCTTTTTATTGAACCAATCTACCCAGTTTAGTGTCGCAAGTTGTACATCTGCTAAACCTTGCCAATCTGCTTTTAAATATTCAATCACCTCTGTTTTGTATAAGCCATTCACCGTTTCAGCCAGAGCATTATCGTATGAATCACCAGTTGTACCGACTGATGCTCGTAAATTTGCTGCTTCTAAACGATTGGTATAGCGAATAGAAAGATATTGAACACCTCTATCGGAATGATGAATCACATTCTTTGGCATGCCTCGATCGTGCAATGCTTCTCATCACAGAGATCTAGAGTCCGATAATAGGTTGAAGGGGCTATCGGTAAAATTCTACAAATCGCCTCGACTCCGTACAGCTCTTTATTATTATGGATAAAATCCACCATTATTTGTGTGGGCGGTCGAGCTCCGCCTGGGTGAAAAAAGCGGCTGCTTTACGTAGAATTTCATTGGCACGCTTTAATTCTTTAATTTCACGTTCCATTTGCTTCATTTTTTCTTGGTCAGATATCTGTTGTACTTTGGCAGAATTTAGTTGATCCAGATGCTTTAAATACCAAACACGCAATGTTTCAGGAGTACAACCGATTTTAGGAGCAATAGCTGTGATTGCTGCCCAAGTAGAAGGATAATCTTTTTCAGATTCAATTAGTAATTGAACCGCTCCTTCTCTGATTTCGGGGGTATAGTTTGGTTTTTTCATCGGGACACTACACTTTGCTACGTCTTGCGAAGCAATGCTTTTCATCTCAGAAAGTTTTATCTCCAATAGACCCGGTACGGTTCACAAAAAATTCATGATCGTATTATTATGCTTTTAGTCAGATTAAAGTCGATAAAGCTTATTGACGCTTCATGATGATTAAAAACGAGAATGGTATGAATCAATTTTCTGAAAAAGACTTATCTAGAATTATAGAAATGGCTTGGGAAGATCGAACCCCTTTTGAAGCTATTTTATGTGAGTATGGTTTAAATGAAGCGGCGGTGATCCGCTTGATGCGGCAAAATATGAAACTCAGTAGCTTTAAAATGTGGCGTGCACGCATGACTGGTCGAAAAACCAAACATCTGCAGCTGCGTTCACCCGAAGTGAAACGGGCCTATTGTTCACGGCAATACAAGCGTTTCTAAGCATTTGATTTTGATAACCGTCTGGACTCACGTTTACATTGTTCAGAACAATATTGTACTTCCTCCCAGCAGCGGTGCCATTTCTTGCGCCAAGTAAAAGAGCGCAAACAGTGGATACAGATTTTTTCAGGGAGATGCTGTTTTTTCATGGTTTATAACTCATTGATCTGGCTAAGAAGTTGCTGGGCATGGCTGATAATCTGCTGCCGATCTTTAAGTTTATCTAGCTGTCGATAGATCATGCCCATACGTGGATGAGTACGAAATTTCGCCTCATTCCGGATCATGAAATACCAGTACAGGCTATTGAACGGACAGCTATCTAGCTCGGTGCGAGTTTTGACATTGTAGCTACAGTGCTTACAATAATCGGACATCTTATGGATGTAATTGCCCGAGGCCGCATAGGGTTTGCTGGCCATCAAGCCGCTATCGGCATGCATTACCATGCCCAAGGTGTTCGGTAGTTCTACCCATTCATAGGCATCGGCATAGACTGCCAGATACCACTCGCTGATCTGCTGCGGGTCTACACCAGTTAATAAGGCAAAATTTCCAGTCACCATCAAACGCTGAATATGATGTGCATAGGCATGCTGAAAAGTATTACGGAAACACTCAGCCATACAATTCATCTGGGTGCGGCCAGTCCAGTAAAATTGTGGCAATGGTGCTGAGTGCTGCAGTGCATTGCGATTGGCATATTCCGGCATGTACAGCCAGTAAATCCCACGGACATATTCGCGCCAGCCCAGAATCTGCCGGATAAACCCTTCCACGGCATTCAGTGGCGCATGACCGGCATGGTAAGCCGCTTCTGCGGCATCACAGACTTCTCGCGGCAGCAACAGGCCGCAGTTCAGATAAGGCGAGAGCAGGCTGTGAAACAGTGTGTCTGCACCCTGAACCATGGCATCCTGATAATCGCCAAAATGCGGCAAACTGTGGTCAATAAAATGTTGCAATGCAAGCCGGGCATCGCTGCGCGTGGTGGCCCAGCGAAAATCGGCAAGGCTTCCGGGATGCCGGGAAAATTCACGTTCAACCAGTTCCAGTACATCCAGATCAATCTGATCGCGCTCAAAGCAGAGGGGTTCAGGTAAAGGCGGACTGCCTGACCAGGCCTTGCGATTGGCGCTATCATAGTTCCACTGTTGTCCAAGCGGCTGCTGTCCTTGCATCAAGTAACCGGTCTGCTTACGCATTTCCCGGTAAAAATATTCCATGCGCAACGTCTGGTAGCGGCTGGCCCAGTGCCGGAACTGCTTTGGACTGCAGAAAAAACGTTCGTCATCCAGATACTGTACCGGCAGTTGCAGCTGCTGGCTCCAGTGCTGTTCAATCTGCTGCTGCAGGCGGTATTCCCCGCATTGGGTCATCACCAGTTCTGTGACGGGGAACAGCTGTCGCTGTGCCTGTACGAAATCCAGCAGGCTACGAATCGGACTGCCGGATTGAAAGGTGTGGTAACGTACACGCCAGCCTTCTGCTTTGAGTTCTTTGGCAAAATGCCGCATCGCGCTAAAAATCAGGGCAATTTTCTGCGGATGATGGGTGACATAAATCGCTTCCTCAACCACTTCGGCCATCAGGATCACATCCCGGGTACGGTCCAGTGCTTTAAGCGTAGCAAGCTGATGATGAAGCTGGTCACCCAGAATTAAACCGAAACGCATAGCCCTTCCAGACCCGATCAAAGATAGCCTAGTGTAAAGCCAGACAGTTCAATTTTTTGTGAAAATAAATATCAACCCGTATGTTGAATCAATTCAACTCGACCAGATGATCCTCTGACATCGCATAGGAATCATAATTTCTGCAATAAAAGACTGTTCATCTCTACAATGCTAAAGCCAGTTGATGAAACTCGCTTCGCTTTATTCCTGAATACATAATTGTTGTGAAAATTATGTGATTTTAATCAAAAAGATACAAATTATTATGCTTGTAATTTAGATGGCGTGCACCTACTATCTGGCTAGAAGTTACTCCATGTAAGCTTCCTTAGTTTTGTCCCATACATCCCCAGTATGGGATTTTTTTTAATCAGGGAATTCTCACGAGCATGCATTCAAAAGCGTATATTTTTAGACAGCAGCAATTACTGGTGGATGAGCATTTTCAGTTGCCGCAGGTCGCAAGACTGCAGCATGATCTGGACCTCTCGGAAAATGGCGAGATCATTGCACGTGATCTGAAAGAAGACGAACCGGTGCCGGAAGGTTATCAGCTGGTTCCGATCCGACAACTGGTGCAAGTCTGGAACAGACCACAATTTGAACAGGCCAGCCGTGCGGTACAGTTACTGGAATGGCGCCGGAACCACGTCTTTTGCAGTAAATGCGGCCATACCACCCAGCAACACGCCAGCCAGTATGCCATGGTCTGTCCATCCTGTGGTTATAACCAATATCCGCGGGTGAACCCCTGTGTGATTACCATCATTACCCGGGGCAAAGATGAAATTTTACTGGCAAAAAATGCCCGCAATAAAACCCAGATGTACAGTCTGATTGCCGGATTTGTCGAAGTGGGCGAAACCTTGGAGGAAGCAGTACGCCGTGAAACCCTGGAAGAGGTGGGGCTGCAGATCAAGAATATTCAATATCTGGCCAGCCAGCCGTGGCCGTTTCCCAGCAATCTGATGATGGCCTTCAAGGCGGAATATCATACAGGGGACATTCAAATTCAGGAAAATGAACTGAGCGATGCGCAGTTTTTCAAATTTGATCAGTTACCTGAGATTCCCTTCAAGGGCAGTATTGCCTATGCCATGATTCAGCATGTGATGCATGGTACCCCTGTGGCAGATGACAGCAAAGAATGGCTTTAACCCGGAAACCAGTCTAAGGCTTTTTTAGCAGCACGCCTCCTGAATCACATTATTTCGTCTTCACGCTTTGTTCACATGCTGTTGAGTTATCTTAAGCCTAAAATCAAACAAGGCTAAAAAATGAAGATGCTATTCAAGTCTGTTTTGGCAGTGACAACACTGGCTATGATCAGCTTAAGTTCTACTACGCAAGCTGAAACTGCTGCGCCTCGGGCAGTCGACCAGGTAGATATCCAGAAGTATGCAGGCAAGTGGTATGAAATTGCGCATCTACCGATGTATTTTCAGCGTAAGTGTGTATCTAATATCACTGCACAATATAGCGTCAATGCTGACCAGACTATGGGGGTATTAAATAGCTGCCGTATTGCCAATCGCGAGATGATCAGCTCCGAAGGTATTGCCTATCCACAAAATGAAGGGAACAGCAAACTCAAGGTCAGCTTCTTACCCCCAGGTTTGCGCTGGATGCCTTTTACCAAAGGTCATTATTGGGTGTTAAGAGTTGACTCGGAATATAAAGTGGCGCTAGTAGGTGGACCAAGCAATAAGTACCTGTGGATCTTGTCGCGTGAACCGCAACTGGATGAAGCCACCTACCAGTCGTATCTCGAGACTGCCAAGCACTATGGTTATGACATTACAAAACTGATCAAATTACCGCATTAATCTGCTACCCTTTGGCCGAACTGCCTAGACTCTTACAGTTCGGCTTTTTTTACTTCACAGAAAATTCATATCTGACTGATTAGACTCATCAAATACAATAAAGACATTCACTTAAAATTAGGATGAGTCCATGTTGAAAAGTCTGATACGATGGATAGACAGCTGGTCTACAACCTCACAGCCTGAAACACTGACTGCTGAAAACAGCAAGATTCAGTGGGTCCGTATTTTTCCCTTTATTTTGCTGCATCTGGCCTGTCTCGCCGTGTTCTGGGTGGGTGTGTCATGGTTTGCACTGGGCTTTATGCTGGCATTCTACCTAATCCGCATGTTTTCCATCACCGCTTTTTTCCATCGCTATCTGTCCCATAAAACTTTTCAGACCTCGCGCCCGGTACACTTCCTGTTTGTATTACTGGGCACCATGAGTGCACAGCGTGGCCCTCTCTGGTGGGCGGCGCATCACCGTTATCACCACCGCTATACCGATACACTACAAGACCCACATTCTTCCACACATGGTTTTTGGTACAGCCACGTCGGCTGGTTTTTAAATGAATATAATTTTGCCACGCGTAAAGAAGTGATCAAGGACTGGCTGAAATATCCGGAACTGATCTGGCTGGACCGTTTCAGTTTGATTGTGGTGCTGCTGACTGCGGGCGGGATTTATGCACTAGGCGAATGGCTGGCCATCACCTGGCCGCAACTTGGAACGTCCGGCCTGCAATTGCTGGTCTGGGGCTTTGTAATCTCTACCGTGTTACTGATCCATGCCACCTTGTGTATCAATTCACTGGCGCATCATTACGGCAGCCGGGATTTTGACACGGATGACCACAGCCGTAACAACTTATTCCTGTCCATCATTACCTTGGGCGAAGGCTGGCATAACAACCATCACTACTATGCTGGTAGCACCCGACAGGGCTTTTACTGGTGGCAGATTGATGTGACCTATTACCTGCTAAAACTCATGTCCTGGTTCGGACTGGTCTGGGGTATCAAGCCCATTCCGGCACGGGTCTATGAAGTCAGTAAAATTGCTCAGGCTCGAAAACAGAAAAAAGCCGCTACGGCAGGCACTCACACAATTCAATCGAAGGAATCACCATGAAAATTGCAATTATTGGTTCAGGTATTTCCGGTCTGTATGCTGCCTGGAAACTCAGCAAAGTGCATGAAGTCACAGTCTTCGAAAAGAATAACTACTTCGGCGGTCATACCGATACCCATCAGCTCAATATAGACGGTGAACAGGTCGCGGTGGATAGCGGCTTTATTGTGTTTAATGAGCATAACTATCCGCTGTTCTGTGCCATGCTGAAAGAACTCGGGATTCCATCACAAAGCAGTGACATGGGCTTTTCGGTGAATAATCAGGTCAGCGGCTTGCAGTACAATCCGTCAAAAAAATTCTCGCTGTTGTTCCGACCGCAAAACTTTTTTAACGCAGATTTTCGCGCGATGTTGTCGGATCTGTTCCGTTTCTATGCGGCCAATAAAGATCTGGATGTCGAGCAGGTCGATGCACAGCTTAGTATTGATGAGTATTTAAATCAGCATGGCTATTCCGAAGCCTTCCGCCAGGAACATCTCTATCCAATGTGTGGAGCGCTGTGGTCCTGCCCGGTGGAACAGGCCGGACAGATTCCGTATAAATTTGTGGTGAGTTTTTTCCAGCACCATCGCATGTTGCAACTAAAAGACCGGCCGTTATGGCTTACAGTCAAGGGTGGATCGGCTCGCTACGTTCGTGCGATTCAGTCCCAAGCCAATATTAGCTTCCGCAAGATGAGCGTTTTGCATGTCTCGCGGAGTGCCAATGATGTGCTGATTGAAACTCAACAAGGTAGTGAACGTTTTGACTGGGTGATTTTTGCCAGCCATGCCGATGACAGCCTGAAATTGCTGAAAGACTCGTCTGCGCAGGAGCTGGACGTGCTCGGCAAGTTCCGCTATCAGGATAACCGCATGGTGGTGCATTCTGATACCAGCATCATGCCCAAATCCCGTCGCCAATGGGCCAGCTGGCATGTACATGTGACCCAAAGTCAGGCAACTGAACAGACGCCATTCCAGCACAGTGGTATGCACTATGGTTTCAGCTACTGGATGAACCAGCTGCAGAACCTGAAATGCAAAACCCAGGTCTTTGCCACCCTGAATCCTAATTTTAGACTTGATCCGAAAAAAGTCTGGGTGGAACGAAACTACCGTCATCCGGTGTTTGATGCAACTGCGATTGAAGCACAACAACGCTGGGCAGAGGTTAATGGTCAGAACCGCACCTCATACTGTGGTGCTTACTGGGGCTGGGGCTTTCATGAGGATGGCGCGCGTAGTGCTTCCTGGGTGGTCGATCAGCTGTTGCAACGGACTGAGCAGGTAGCCTAGGAGCACTTTATGCAGATGTATCCATTGGCGATCGCCGCTGCCGAAATTCGACACCGCCGTTATTTGCCCAAAGCCCATGCTTTTGAAACTCAGCTGACCTATCTATGGTTTGATCCGGATCAGTTTGCGACCTTTACCCGAAAATCCTGGCTGTGGTCCTCTAGCCGCTGGAATTTACTGACCCTGGATGAGCATGACTTTCTGACCATGGAATGTGGCTCTATTCGGCAGAAAGTTTCACGCCTACTGATCAAGCGAGAAAACTACCTGTTACCGCATGCTGCGTCCATCCGGGTGCTGGCCTTGCCACGCACACTCGGCTTTCGTTTTAATTCCGTGGTGTTTTATCTAGTCTTTGGTGCCACCGATCAACTGCTCTTTGTCCTCAGTGAAATTACCAATACGCCGTGGAATGAACGTCAGGTTTACATTCACGACTGCCGGAACAATGCAGCTGAACATGCACCTTACCAGAGCTACCAATTTGATTTTAAAAAGGCTTTTCATGTATCGCCGTTCATGCCAATGGCATTGAATTACCGCTGGCGCTTTAGCTTTTCAGATCAAAAGAATGTGATTCATATGCAGCTCTTTGACCAGAACGTTTTGCAATTTGATGCCACGATGCAATTTTCGCTGCAGGCCATCACAGTTCCTTCACAGCAGCACCGTTATGCTCTTTTTAAAGTTGTTGAGCCCTTTAAGATGGTCGGTGGAATTTACTTACACGCATTTCGCTTATGGAAGAAGAAAATCCCATTTTATCGCCATCCTAAAAAAGACAAAGGAAATACCTTGTTATGAAAACACTGTTTATGGGGGAGCACTCGGGTCTACCCATGGTTCTGCACCATTTGCTGAAATTGCGTCATGGTCAACTGGTCTTTCAGGGTGTCTGGAATGGGTCCGTCGGTGAAAATGCCGATCTACAAGCCGTGATTCAGGTACATGATGCCCGTTTGATGGAACTGTTGTTCCGTAATGGTGTGCTCGGCGCAGCAGAGGGTTTTATCCGCGGTTACTGGAGCAGTGAAGATCTGGTCAATGTGATCCGCATTCTGGCACGCAACCGTGATGTGCTGGACCGGATGAACCAGAATGCACTGGCCAAAGCGAGTCAGTTGCTGTTAAAGGCCTGGTACCAATCGCGCAAGAACTCGATTGATGGCAGCCGTAAGAATATTGCCGAGCATTATGACCTGAGCAATGACTTTTTTAAGCTGTTCCTGGATAGCAGCATGATGTATTCCAGTGCAGTGTTTAAAGAGCCGGGCATGAGCCTGGAACAGGCTTCGGATTATAAAAAAGAGCTGATCTGTCAGAAACTGCAGTTACAACCGATGGATCATTTAGTTGAAATTGGCAGTGGCTGGGGAGGTTTTGCTATTTATGCGGCTCAGCATTATGGCTGCAAGGTCACTACCATCACCATTTCCAAGGCACAATATGATGAAGCCGTGGCCCGAATCGCTGCAGCCGGACTGTCACATCGCGTTGATGTGCAACTAAAAGATTACCGCCTACTAGAAGGCAAATACGACAAACTGGTGTCGATTGAAATGATCGAGGCGGTAGGTGAGCAGTATTTGCCGACCTATTTTCATAAATGCCGTGAGCTACTAAAACCGAATGGTCTGGCCCTGATCCAGGCTATCACCATTGAAGATGCACGCTATGCCAAAGCCCTGAATACCGTGGACTACATCAAGCGCTATATCTTCCCGGGTAGTTTTATCCCCTGTATCAGTGTCATGACCCAAGCCGCTTCCGAACAGAAACTGCGTCTCAAGCATCTGGAAGATATTGGTCAAAGCTATGCACAAACCTTGAAGTGTTGGCGTCAGCGTTTTCTGGAGCAACGTGATCAGGTGCTGCAACTTGGTTTTGATGAGCGCTTTATCCGCATGTGGGATTTTTATCTGTGTTATTGCGAAGGTGGTTTTAGGGAAGGCGTGATCAGTGATGTTCATTTGCTGTTTGAAGCCAGTGCTTACTAAGCAGAATTAAACAGGAGGGCGACATGCTGCTAGATTTATTTTTGCTCAATGTCTTCATCATGCTCTGTAGCTGGGTGTTGGTGACCTATAACCGCAGAGCAGGGCTAGTCGATGTCGCTTGGAGTTTCAGTATTGCTCTTAATGTGATTATTGCCGCTTGGGCGATTGACAGTGCACCACTGTTAGTTCGGTTATTTCTGGGACTGGCGAGTGGGATCTGGTTTTCACGACTGACTTGGCATCTGTTACGGCGCTATGCCAATGAAACCCAAGAAGACACGCGTTATGCCAACATGCGCAGAGCGATGGGGGACTATCAGCATCTTGGTTTTCTGGTGTTTTTTATATTTCAGGCAGGTTTGGCGCTACTGTTTTCTTACCCAATGCTGAAGTTGTTAAGTATCTCGACCGAGCAATGGAATGACTGGACTTTGGTCACTGTTATTGTGGCGGGTATGATCATGCTCTCGGCTTTGATAGGCGAAAGCACTGCCGATCAGCAACTTTACCGTTTTAAGCTAGATCCACAGAATCAAGGTAAAACCATGGATCAGGGCTTATGGAAATATTCGCGCCATCCGAATTATTTTTTTGAATGGCTGCATTGGTTTGCCTATCCAGTGCTCGGTCTGGCAGCAGGATGCTATGAATTATGGATTTATCCTCTGCTGATGTGGCTATTCCTGTACTACTTTACAGGTATTCCATTTAGTGAAAAACAGGCGCTCGCCCACCGTGGCGACAACTATAAAGACTATCAACGACGAACTTCAATGTTTATTCCGTGGCCACCCAAAGAGTAGGTAAATACATGGATTTTATGATTCAAAAAACCTTAGAACTGATCGAAAATGGCAAGGTGCCAGACCCAGTGATTCGTGCAGGCATTCGTACTTTAAGCAAAAAACGTTTGGCACAAGAAGGTCGGTTTAACCCCGCATTGGCAGCGCAGCGCTATATGGATGTGCTGACCATGCTGAAAAACAGCGAAATTGCCATTGAGACAGACAAAGCCAATGAGCAGCATTATGAACTGCCGACCGCATTTTTTCAGGCAGTACTCGGTAAGCGTTTGAAATATAGCGCGAGTCTATTTGAACATGCCGATATGACGCTAGACCAAGCCGAAGAAGCTGCTCTTGCATGCTATTGCCAGCGAGCACAACTGAAAGACGGGCAGGATATTTTGGAAATTGGCTGCGGTTGGGGGTCTTTAAGTCTATATATGGCCGAGCGTTATCCAAGGGCCCGTATTACAGTCGTGTCAAATTCTTCAACGCAGCGCGAGTATATTCAGGAACAAGCCCGTTTAAAAAAACTGGATAACCTGACGGTGATCACTTGTGATGTCAATGTGTTGCAATTTGAACCTGCGTCATTTGACCGTGTGGTATCGGTGGAGATGTTTGAGCACGTGCGTAACTATCAAAAACTATTTGAAAATATCAGTATTTGGCTCAAACCAGATGGCTTATTGTGGTGTCATATTTTCTGTCATCGTTTCTTGCATTACCCGTTTGAAGTCAAAAATGAGTTTGACTGGATGTCGCAATATTTCTTTAGTGGTGGTTTGATGCCAGCAGCCTCAACTTTCCTACATTTTCAGCAGCATTTACAGCTAGAACAGCACTGGCAATGGGCGGGTACGCAGTATGAACGTACCGCAAATGCTTGGCTAGAAAATATGGATGGTAAACAGGCCGAGCTAAAGCCCTTATTTGAAAAAACTTATGGCGCGGATGCCGCAATCTGGTGGCAGCGCTGGCGGATTTTCTTTATGGCCTGTGCCGAGCTATTTGGTTATGACAATGGACGCGAGTGGGTCATTGGCCACTTTCTGTTAAAGAAGAAAGCCTTATAATTGAACAGTGGGATTGGCCAGCGGGGAATGCATCAATGTTAAAGCTATTTAGGGATAAACGTGATCATCCTCTGAGTGAGGTATTTAACCGCTACTACTGGCTGCAAATCGGATTCATTGCCTTGTCTGTGGTGATTGGGATTGGCTTCAGTGCCTGGGTGATTAAAGGTTCTTTGCTCAGAACGGCGCTAGAACAGGAAATGTCACACTACTGGCAGCGATTAGAACGTAATCCTGCTGCAGAATTGCCCGATACCAAAAACCTGTATGGTTACCGCTGGAACACTGTGCCACCCTCCCAATTTAAGAATATGTCACTTGAGCAAGGGGTGAATCGGCATTTTGTCGATGGTAAGGAACGCATGACCGTTTATGGCGAAAAAGATGGGCAGCATGTCCTGTTAGTCTTTGGCGAAAGCAATGTCAATAAACTGGTCTGGCTGTTTGGTCTGGCACCACTGATGGTCAGCTTGTTTGTACTTTATAGTATGTTATGGTGGTGGAACCGTCGTGCCCGGCGCTATTTTTCTCCCATTACAAGGCTTGCCAACGCACTGGAACATATTGATTGGGAAGATTATAAAAATCAGGCTTCACCATTTCATGACATACGGACTGATTCAAATCTGGAAGCGGAATATCTGAAGCAGGCGCTAGAAAAATATCATCAGGTATTAAGCGAGTTTATTCAGCGTGAACGTGAATTTACTGGTGATGTCAGTCATGAGCTTCGCACACCACTTACCATCTTAAAAGGCAATGTGCAGTTGTGTCAGGCACGCTATGGGGACAATAAATCATTTACTCGCTTGAACAACACCATTGAAGACATGCAACTATTAGTTGACACACTACTGGCTATCGCCCGCAATACCACCAATACTTTAACCGCTGAATCGACTATGCTTTCAGAATGTCTGGAGAATCTAGTTCAGGATCTAGATAGTGTTAGCCATAACAAAGGTATGCGGATAAATTTTCAAAAAGATCTAAACGAACAGCCACGTAAACTTTACCCGTCGATGACCAAAATGGTATTTGGCAATATTTTGCGGAATGCACTGAATTATTCACAAGGCACAGAAATTGATGTCATTTTGCAAAAAAATACAGTATTGATTGCAGATAATGGTGTCGGCATTCCTTTACCGAATAACTCAAAGGTGCAAGAACTGTCGGGGCAGCAATTGCAATTAGAGATCAAAGGTCATGGCATTGGACTGCAATTGGTACAGAAGTTGTGCAAGCAGCTTGGCTGGCGAGTGGAATTGTTTGATCGGCAGTATTATCTCAATACCCATCAGGATGTTGATCTGGCGATGACGACTGGACTGATTGTCGTCGTGTATTTAAATTAAGGCTTGGCTTCTAGAGCTTAAGGTTCTAAAGTGATCTTTAACCCTACACCAGATATGGTGTGAATTAGTTTTTGCTCAAAAGGCTTATCGACCATTTTACGCAAATTATAAATATGACTACGCAGGGCATCGCTTTCAGGCTCTTGATCCCCCCAAAGCTCTATCATAATTTCCTGTTTAGTCAGAACTTTAGGCGAATGACGCATCAGTAGTTTGAGCAGTTTGAATTGAATGGGGGGAAGTTCAATGGTTTGTCCTCCACGAGTCAGTTGCTGTGTTGCAGGGTCCAGAATAAGATCATGAATTTGAAGACGGCTAGAGGAGACTTCACCCTGTGAACGCTTGATCAGAGCTTTGACTCGAACCACCAGCTCATTAAAGTCAAATGGCTTGACTAGATAATCATCCGTTCCTGAATTAAAACCTTTAAGTTTGTCATTCAGCGTATCGCGTGCGGTGAGCATCAGCACGGGGAGGTCCATACCTTCTTTATTTCGTAGCCATTCACATAGTTCATAACCCGAACCATCAGGTAAGTTAATATCTAAAAGTAAAATATGATAGCGTTGCTGCTTGAGCAATTGGCGCGCAGCATTTAGGTTTCGAGCATGATCGACCACAAAACCATGCTCTTCTAGAAACTCGCATAAGGTAGATGCCAGTTCGTAATGATCTTCAACCATCAAAATAAAATGTTTAGACATAACTGTAGAGACTACTTTATTAATTGCTGTTTTAATTTAGCACTAAATGGCTGAGGACCTAGCCATATATTAAAATATTGCTGGGCTAATGGGTTCTGGAGTTGTCCCTGCAGTTTCTGGTTTAAGTATAGGCTTAATGTGTGTGTGGCATGGCTATATTTTAGTTGGTATAGATCTCCTGAGTTCACTGGACGATACATATCGGTGATTGGATTGAAAACAGCCTGAATTTTCTGATCTTTGATATTACGTTGGAGTAGATGTCTGGCTGCACGTTTGAATGCCCATTCTGGAATATTCTGCGTATAGGTAAAATCCATCTGCATGTTTTGGCCTTGCCAAGGCTGATTACAGTTTTGCGCAAAGTAACTGGCCACACCGACCTGTTTTTGTCCCACCATTAGTGGGCCATTACCACATTTATTTAAGCTCTGTGCATGCGCCCACGAACCGAAACTCCCGAGCATCAGTACAGTGGTTATGGCTACTTTTTGAAAGGCAGTACCCATGAATAGGTTCCTCCTACATAAGGCAAAGAACGATACAGACCATTGGCCGGATCCCAGAAATCTTGTTGGAAAATAATCTGATGGTTTGGGTTGACCTTTATTTCACTGATTCCAAATGAATCCATTGTTCGTGTCTTGCCGAACATTTTAAAATCATAAACCATATGCCAATGTACATAGGCAGAGTCTTGATGATATGAAGTATTTAATAGACTGACAGTTACATTACTCACCCGCTGGTTCATACCTTGAAAATGTTCAAGCAGTTTTTTACGCGATGAAAATTGCGACAGAGTGTCGTTAATAAAAAGCTGATCTGCATACAGTGCTCCAGCATTTTCAACGAATTTAGGTGTGCCCAAGGTATTAAATGCCGAAGTGAAGCGGGTACCGATTTCTAGTGCTTTTGCATCATCTAAGGGTATTCCCTGAATACTCGCTCTGGCATTTGCATAATCAGAGGAATAACGAGGAACACTTTTACATCCTGACAGGAAAAGCACTGGTAAGGATAAGGCAATTGCCATTAACGTTTTGACTTGATTCATATTCACTGTCCATCTTCACAGTTTATCCTCCCACTTTAGAGAGGCTAAAGTGAACAGAATGTGAAGATAGATACTAAAGACAGTACATTGAATAGAATTTTGATGATTGAGGATTAAATTTCACTTTCTCTTTTTTCTTCAGTCATTAGCCAATGAATGATATTCATGACATCACGATTTTCGTTATTTTTTCTGACCATTGCATAAAAATTATAGTCACAATAGATAAAACCAAAAGGGGCAATGACCCTTCCATTTAATATTTCTTTTTCTACTAAAATTTGAGGCGCTATCGCAATTCCTAACCCAGACACAGCAGCTTCTATCATTAAATTGAGACTATCAAAATAGCGATCATTCGCTTTTGGGGAAAAGTGAATTTGGGACTGATTAAACCATGTATGCCATGCATTTTTATTTGAGTGGGTATGAAGTAATGGATAATTTAAAAGATCATTTTTTGTATGAAGCGGATTTATTTCACGATTACAAATAGGCCCCATGTTATCGGGAAATAAAAGATATTTATTCAAAAAGTTGGGAAGCATATGATTCTCATTGATGCTATTGATCAATATGTCAACTTTCTCTTTTTCTAACAATTTTAAGTCATTACATGTCATTAATTTGATATGGATATTGGGATAAATGACTTCGAGTTTTTCTAATCGGGGAATTAGCCAATTTGCCATAAAACTATGAGAAGCGCCTATTACCACTTCTACCTCTGATGTTTTATTTGTTAATTCAAAGATGCATTGTTCTAAATTATTAAAAAGATGCGTACAAACTCGAGATAATTCTTCGGCGTCCGCCGTCAGAGAGATGGTCGAGGAATTTCGAATAAACAATTTTTTATCTAACCATTCTTCTAGCTGTTTTATTTGATGGCTAATCGCACTATGGGTGACACACAACTCTTCCGCAGCTAAGCTGAAACTTTTATTTCTGGCGACGGCTTCAAATGCTTTTAAAGCATTAAGGGGAGGCAATGTTCTACGTTTCATGTTGTAAAATTTTCTAACACCATAAGCTCAAAATATATCAATTATCAGAAAAATGAAAATATTTTAAGATGAAAAAAATGGATACAGCAAGAGATATGAGATGACAACCCCTTATACAGGTAATGGTCCTGATGACTTGGGATTTTTTGGTAAATTTGGCGGATGTTACATGCCAGAGAGCTTGATGCCTGCACTTCAAGAATTAGAGCAAGCCTTTAATACTGTTCGGCACAAACCTGAATTTTGGGCTGAATATCAGCAAATTTTAACAGATTTTGTTGGGCGGCCTAGTCCTCTTTTCTATGCAAAAAACCTAACAGCTTATGCGGGAGGTGCTCGAATCTATCTCAAGCGGGAAGATTTGAACCATACGGGTGCGCATAAGATTAATAATTGTGTTGGGCAAATCTTATTGGCCAAATTTATGGGGAAAACCAGAATCATTGCAGAAACGGGTGCTGGACAACATGGTGTTGCAACAGCAACGGTTTGCGCGCTGTTTAAGATGAAATGCACCATTTTTATGGGAGAAACAGATATTCAGCGCCAACAAATGAATGTTGAACGCATGAAATTACTCGGAGCTGAAGTCAGAAGTGTTCAAAAAGGTCGTGGGACTTTAAAAGATGCCATGAATGAAGCATTACGTGACTGGATTCGTCATGTGGATACAACCTATTACCTGTTGGGTACTGGCGCAGGCCCTCATCCATATCCGACGATGGTTAGAGAATTTCAGAAAATTATTGGTCTAGAAGCCAGAAACCAAATACTCCTCAAAGAAAATAAATTGCCGGATGCTTTGGTTGCTTGCGTTGGTGGTGGATCAAATGCATTAGGGTTGATGCATCCCTTTCTAGAAGACCTGAATGTCAAAATTTTTGGCGTTGAGGCAGGTGGAAAAGGAACACATACTGGTGAACATGCCGCCTCTATTTGCAAAGGTCAAGTTGGTGTGCTGCATGGCAATTTAACCTATTTATTACAAGATTTAGATGGGCAGATTTTAGAAGGACACTCTATATCAGCCGGCTTAGATTATCCTGGTATTGGCCCTGAGCATGGCATTCTGTTTGAAACAGGACGTGTGACATATACGGCTATAACCGATCAAGAAGCTGTAAATGCATTTCAGCTTTTAAGCCAACAGGAGGGCATTATTCCTGCGCTTGAGAGTTCTCATGCAATTGCGTATGCGATTCAACTTGCTCAAGAAATGCAGCCAGAACAGATTATTATTGTCAATTTAAGCGGCAGAGGTGACAAAGACTTAAACACGGTCAAAAAATATCTTGCAGGAGCTACAGCATGAACCGTCTAGATCAAAAATTAGAGCAATTGAAACTGGAAAATCGAAGCGGTCTGGTCTGTTATTTTACTGCTGGAGATCCTAATTTTGCAGAAAGTTGTCGTCTGTTGAGCCAATTAGGTCAAGCTGGGGCTGACATTATTGAAGTTGGCATTCCTTTTTCAGATCCAGTGGCAGATGGAGAGATCATTCAGGCAGCACATCTTAGAGCATTACGTGCAGGTCAAACGGTAAAACAGACCATTGAGTTGGTAAAAGCAATCAGGCTGCATGATGACACGACACCAATAATTTTTATGACTTATTTAAATCCGATGATGCAATATGGTTTCGAAACACTTGTCGCCGAAACAGAAAATCTTATAGATGGAATATTGATTTTAGATGCTCAATATGGATATCGAGAAAACTTTGAAGTGCAATTACATGAAAAAAATATGCATTTAATTGCAATGACAGCGCCGACGACCCCAGTTGAAAGGTTAGAGCAAATCTCAGCGCGCGCGACAGGTTTTTTATATCATGTTGCAGAAAATGGCTTAACAGGGGGGCATTTAAATCTACCCAATATTGAGAAAAAGATTGCTGAAATCAAGCCTATTTTTAATATTCCAGTTGCAATTGGCTTTGGGATCAAAAATGAAAGTCATGTTAAAGCTTTAGCCAATAAAGTAGATCTTATTATCATTGGCTCAGCACTTGTCAATACTTTTTTTAATAAGGGGATGAATGCGACTTTAGAAAAAGTCACAGTTTTTTCGCAAATACTTAGAGAAAATAAAGAATAAGCCAGCTATCTTTGATAGGTATTTGCGTATTCTTTAAAAACATAATTAAATATAAAACAGTATTTTATCTTCGCCTATCTCCCGAAAGGGAGATAGAACTTTATATGTGGATTTTTTTCTAAAAGTGATCGCTTTTTAAAAATCACTATTATCATATAGATGTGACATGCGTTTTTGCTTTGTTTCTAGATAAGCTTTGTTAAAGATATTTAAACCAACTTTTAAAGGAATACGTTCAACAACATTAATTCCTAAATCAGTTAAAGATTTAATTTTAAGGGGATTATTTGTAATGAGTTTTACATTCTTTATTTTTAAATAATCTAACATAATGGTACACATATCATATTTACGAGCATCTGCTGGTAAATTTAATAATAAATTGGCTTCAAGAGTATCATGTCCTTGATCTTGAAGTGCGTAAGCTCGAATTTTATTGGTTAGTCCTATGCCGCGACCTTCTTGGCGTAAGTATAAGATCACACCTTGACCTGCATCATTGATCATTTTCATAGTTGAATGTAATTGTGGACCACAGTCACATTTCAGTGAAGCAAAAGCATCGCCTGTTAAGCATTCCGAATGAATTCTGACGAGTATTGGTTGATTCGAAATAGTATCCATGCCTTTGGCAAGAGCGATATGTTCTTCACCAGTACTTTGGTCTTGAAACGCTATAATTTCAAAATCGCCAAACGCAGTAGGTAACTTTGATTTAGAAACAAATTCTATAGCCATTTAATTATACCCCTGTATTTTAAAAATTTAGAAACTTGCAACTATTACTTTCCAGCTAAAATAGTTTTCAGATAGTGAAATTTATGTGAAAATACAAAAGTTTTTAGTGTGTGAAGTAAATTTAAATAAAAAAAAACAATAAGTTACATCTAATTTTAGCTTTGACAAGCTTTCTAAAATTGTTTTTAGTTGGATATGGCTTTGTTGCACAAACCTATCTGTAAAGGCTTTTTCAGCGATATAATTTTCAAATGAAGAAGCCTGCACACAAAATCTACCGCACAACCAATTGGCCCGCATATAACCGAGCACTTATGAGTCGCGGAAATATTGCCATTTGGTTTGATCCTGCTACGCAATGGTATGCGCCATCAAAAGGCAAACAAGGGCG
>NZ_VPDH01000068.1:0-18326 GCF_013417785.1 Acinetobacter sp. YH12227
TGTTCAAATGGCTATTCTACGTTTGATTGGTTTTGGAAAAAAAGAAGAATTTAAGAAAGTGCTAGCAATTTTAAGAAAGAAAAAGCCTGATAGGACAAGGATCCTATGAAATTTGTCGTGTACAGAGGCCAAATACATAACAACATTTTATTTTAAAGACTTGGAGAACCATCACATGCTGAACTTATTTACAGGAAAAATTAGCGGTGTATTAAGCCTGGCTTTACAAGGCATTAGCAAAGCTGTCAGTTTAGTTTTAAATACAGTCTTGGATACTGTAGATACCGTTTTAGACACGGTCAGCCACTTAACAGCGCCTATAACTGAAGCACTGATTGAACTGCCAATTATTGGTAGCAGCATTGAAAAAGTCTTAACTATTGAAAACAATTTAGTGAGCACACTCGGTGATGGCCTGCATGCTGTAGCAGATCAATTGGCAACGGGTGACTTAATTGGAGGCGTACAAACAACGCTTAATGGTGTCACTGACCTTGTTGGACAAACAGTAACAGAAGTCGCGGGCTTAGTAGATCATATTGCTGGTGTTGCAGCACCAATCACAGACAGTCTTGCTGACGTTCCAGTATTAGGAGGAATATTGAATGCTGTCGGCGAAACCACAGACAATTTGACTGGCTTATTGGCGGAGACAGGCGATTATGTTGCCAGTATTGATCCCACTGAATTATTAACAGGGGTATTAAGTGATCCTTTAGGCAGTGTTGGTGGCGTCGTACACGATGTATCAGGTACCGTAGATGCTTTACTTGACGACCTTGCACCCATTACCTCAGTTGCATCTGAACTTCCAGTAGTCGGTGACATTGTCAATGTTGTAGGCGAAACCTCCACTGCTCTCAATCATGCCTTATATGACGTCGGTTCACTACTTCAATCGCTCAATACAGATTTGTTGCAAACCACAAGCTACACCTAACCGATCAGAAAGAAATATGCGCCTTTTGCGTGAATAAAAATAAAATCAAAGAATAACTTTCCATCCGCCTGACATCGTTCAGGCTTTTTTAATTGTGCAATTCTGATATTAGCCTTTAGTGAATCAGCGTTTATTTGATAAGATTAAGCACAAATTCATTCTTATTTTGATTGAGCAAGGAGCGAAAGCATGCTGATCATCCCTGCAATTGACCTGAAAGATGGCAAATGTGTCCGTTTAAAGCAAGGTCGTATGGAAGACGATACCGTATTTTCTGACGATCCAGTGGCAACTGCACAGCATTGGGTAAATGAAGGCGCGCGTCGCTTACATTTGGTTGACTTAAACGGTGCTTTCGCTGGTACACCAATTCATAAACCTGTAGTTGAAGCCATTGCGAAAGCTCAGCCTGAACTGCCAATTCAAATTGGTGGTGGTATCCGCTCACTCGAAACCATCGAACATTACTTAGATGCTGGCGTATCATTTGTCATCATTGGTACAAAAGCAGTAAAAGAACCTGAGTTTGTCGAAGAAGCATGTAAGAAATTTGCCGGTCATATCATTGTTGGTATCGATGCCATGAATGGCATGGTTGCAACGGATGGTTGGGCAAATGTGACAGATGTGAAAGCAACTGATCTTGCAAAACGTTTTGCCGATGCTGGCGTTTCAAGCATCGTTTATACCGATATTGCACGTGATGGCATGATGCAAGGTGTGAACATTGAACAAACTGTGAATTTGGCTACATATTCAGGTTTACCTGTGATTGCATCAGGTGGCGTAACTAACCTTGATGATGTCCGCAATTTAAAAGGCCAACCGGGTATTTTAGGGGCGATTACAGGTCGTGCAATTTATGAAGGCACATTAAACCTACGTGAAGCGCAAGCTTTGTGGGATGACCAAGCGTTCTAAGCATTGCTTATGTAAAAAAGAGGTCTTTTGACCTCTTTTTTATGCCAATAATTTAACTTTATACTCGATTTGAATGGCTTAGGCTTAATTCACACAATTTCGCATAAAACGTACGACGGTCGAACCTGAATTGATATAACGATAATTCACATCACTGGCATAGACGTGACTTTGACCTGCACTGAATGTGACAGGTTGATTATTGAGATCCAAGGTTAATTGACCTTCAATCACAAAGATCATTTCATGCCAACCAGCCGGATCAGGTTCAGCACAATAAATTTCATTGGGTGCTAAAGACCATTCCCACATTTCTACATGCTGTTTAGCCTGACAGCTCGATAAAATTTTGGCATAACTCTGACTGGTTTGCCCTTGCCAAAGTTGCTCATGAATCCTTTCAGCAGGTTGTGCGGCAGCACGAACCAAGTCCACAAAACTGACTTCTAACGCATCTGCCAGCCAACCCAACTTCGCCAAACTAATATTGTCCTGACCCGACTCTAAACCTGCGATGGTACGTCGGCTCACGCCGGACAAATCAGCCAATTGTTGTTGCGTAAAATTCTTAGCATCTCGGTAATGTTTTAAATTAGATGCAACATGCTTTAGCACATACGCTGAATTGGTCATAGGATCAATCCTTGTGAGTATTGTGCAATATATTGCACATTTAATGAAAATAAGACAATATGTGACTTAAATTTTTATCAGCTTTTCAATATGTTTCCCGCCACGCTCTCACAGAAAGCACCAAAAATTGCGCTCATTTTAATTACTGTCATATGGGGTGCGAGCTTTATTACGGTTCAATATGGCTTAAGTTTTAGTAGCCCAGTCTTGTTTGTCGGGCTGCGATTTGCTGCTGCCACGATTGCGGTAAGTCTGCTTTCCTTAAAATATTTGAAGTATTTTTCTAAACAGGATTTGATTGCTGGAGCGAGCATTGGTGCTGTTATTGCCATCGGCTATGCCACACAAACTGTAGGTTTACAGACGATTAGCAGTAGTGAATCGGCTTTTTTAACCGCGCTATATGTCCCTTTAGTGCCATTTTTTATGTGGCTTTGTTTTAAAAACACCCCACATTTAATGACGTGGTTAGGTGCTAGCTGTGCTTTCATCGGTTTGGTATTTTTAACGGGGAACGGCTTTGGCGCACTCCATTTAAGTTTTGGCCAACTGATTACCCTATTCGGCTCGATTGCGATTGCATTTGAAATTATCTTAATCAGTTACTTTGCAAATCGTGTGAACCTACGCCGCGTAACCGTCTTGCAATTGGCATTTGCCTCTCTATTTTGTTTTTGCTTTGCCCCGATGATTGGTGAAACCACATTACCCGTTTTTGAATGGAAGTTAATCGCGGCTTTATGTGCTTTAGGACTAGCGAGTGCAGTTATTCAATTGGTCATGAACTGGGCGCAGCGCATAGTTGACCCTGCTCAAGCTGCGATTATTTATGCCGGTGAACCCGTTTGGGCTGCCATGATTGGACGGATTGCCGGTGAACGCTTAACACCTTTGGCTTTACTTGGTGGCTTGTTTGTAGTGTTCGGCGTGATAGTTAGTGAATGGCGACCTAAGTGGTTAAAGCGTAAGTAGCTCAAATCGCTCACCTTTAAAATGAAAAAAGCGGCCCATCAGCCGCTTTTTTTGAATATACCGAAATTTTTTAATCATACATTGGACGGTTATCATTCACACGAATTAAACCTTTAATGGCACGGTAGACAATCCAAATCCATGACAAGCCAATCACCGCAACACAGAATGTACTCGCTCCTAAAGCAACACCAGCAAAGGCGTTGGCATTATTGCCGGTAAAGAATAGGAAAATAAATGGTACAAAAGCAATAATGTTCCAAATCAGATACCACCAAAACGTACGAATTTGCCAAGTAAAATGACTTTCAAAAATTGAACCACGGACATCACTACGTTTCACATAGTTAATAATCAATGCCAAAATAGCCAATAGCCCAGCAGAAAAAATCGCAACAATATAAAGAATGTACAAAATAATAGTTAATAGGCGGTTTGGATCTTTATCAATGGAATAGTTCATTTGACTCCCCGTCATTTTATTTTTAAGTCCATTTCACCTTAAATATGTAGCAAGTTAAAAGGTGAAATCAGCCATAAAATCAGTAATATGTTAAAGACTATGGTACAGAAATAAATTTTACGAAACGGTTGTTTTTGTGTTTTATGTCGCAAACGTTGCTGCGCCAACCAGGCCGCAGGCCAGCCACCTAAAAATGAAAGGATGTGTAAGGTATTTTCTGGAACGCGTCGGTTCCCCAACTGTGCAGCCTCTTTGTCTTGCGCATAAAACCAGTAACTAAGCGCATTCATAATACTGATGAATAACAGCACCATGCCACTGAGCACACCTGCAACACATAAGCCAGCCAGTGCCAAAATATAGATAACACAGACAATTTGCATCGGCGCAGCTTTACG
This sequence comes from Acinetobacter sp. YH12227, assembly GCF_013417785.1. Lineage (NCBI taxonomy): Bacteria > Pseudomonadati > Pseudomonadota > Gammaproteobacteria > Moraxellales > Moraxellaceae > Acinetobacter > Acinetobacter sp. YH12227. The sequence continues at coordinate 4,328 of NZ_VPDH01000068.1, forward strand.
CGGCATGTTGACGATATTTTTTTTCTGCGGACGTCGACTTGGCTGTGTTTGTGATGCCTTTAAATAATGCACTTGCTGTGCACGAAAGCGTCCACGCTCATCTAAAATCACCACGTAGTCCAAGGCACAGCCCACAATAGGACGTGGCCCTGGACGGGAAAAGTCTTTGATATGCAAAAATACGCGATCTTTGGTGCTGTCGTTGGGTTGAATAAAACCATAGCCTTTATCATCAAACCACTCTACTAAGCGCCCCTGATCACGCATACTTTTCCCTCACGTTATTTTTAAGTTTAAGCAGTTACAAATTTTAGTCGTTCAATCAACATATTACGCATTTCATCTGGGTTTTTCTGCAAAATATCATTTCCAGTACGCCCTTGCGCTGCATTTTTCTGTGCCACTTGTAAACGCATCATCCAGAAACGGCCTGCGGCCATCGCCAGATATAACTCAAGACATGACTTTTCATCTGCTGTTAATGGACGCACTGTTTCATAGGCATTTAAAAAGGCAATGGCTTTTTCTTCATTCAAATGTACATCTGGATATTCAGTACAGAAGTCATTTAAGGTAATGGCAATATCAAACAGCAACTCATCTTTGTTTAGTTCGTAAAAGTCTAAAATACCGTTGAGTTGATCACCGTCAAATAAAGTGTTGTCACGGAACAAGTCAGAATGGATAAAACCTTTCGGACGGTTTGGATACATGGCTGTGAGCACATCATACAAACCTAAAAGATTATTCAACAACATGGTATCGGCGTCGTTCAAGCTTGGACGAATATCTCGTGATACCTGTAACCAATAGGCATGATCCCGATATTCAGCACGTTCTAAAGGAAAGTCTTGTAATGCCACATGCATTTTCGCTTGTGCAACTGCAATCGCTTCAGCTTGTGCCAACGTTGCTGGCATCGGGTGTTGACCCTGCATACGCGGCGCAATCTGTGCCGGTTTATCTTTTAAGCTATGAATCGCTTTACCTGAATGACCCAATGGCACAGGTACGGCTAAACCGGCTTGCCCCAAGTGCTCAAGTACCGGCACCAACTCGCCTGCACCCTGCTCATCCATTTCTTCAAACACGGTTAAAACATACTGACTGCCATTTTTACAGACAATAAAATAGTTGGTATTTTGAATACCCCCTTGAATCGGAATCAGGTCAATCACCTCCAATTGATAAGGCGCTGCAAAATCCTGAACTTCCTTTAAAGTCAAAGTGGTATAAACCGACATAGAAAACCTGCGAAAAAACTTACATATTTTTGATAGAATAACCGCTCCGACTACTAAGGTGTAGCATCTAAGTCGCGAAGTTTCATAATCGGCTGTTATTTTTGGAAAAAATTATGCTTGCTAAACGTATTATTCCTTGCCTCGACGTAGACAACGGTCGTGTAGTGAAAGGTGTTCAATTTCTTGATATTCGTGATGCAGGCGATCCAGTAGAAGTTGCTCGTCGATATAATGAACAAGGTGCAGATGAAATCACCTTCTTAGACATTACTGCTACTTCAAATGGCCGTGATACCACTTACCGTACGGTTGAGCGTATGGCGGAATCTGTGTTCGTTCCACTGACTGTCGGTGGCGGTGTCCGTAAAGTTGAAGATATCCGTTTATTGCTAAACGCTGGCGCGGACAAAGTCAGCATTAACTCTGCCGCTATTTATAACCCAGAATTCGTACAAGAAGCATCTCAACGTTTTGGTGCACAGTGTATTGTGGTTGCCATTGATGCCAAGAAAACGGGCGAAAATAAATGGGAAATCTTTACCCATGGTGGCCGTAAAGAAACAGGTATTGATGCTATTGAGTGGGCTGTAAAAATGGCTGACTTCGGTGCGGGTGAATTATTAGTAACCTCAATGGACGCAGATGGCACCAAAGCGGGTTATGACCTTGAACTGATGCGTAACATCAATGACCGTGTCACCATTCCAACCATTGCTTCTGGTGGTGTCGGTAATCTACAACATTTGGCCGATGGTATTTTAAAAGGTGGGGCAGATGCGGTTCTGGCTGCTTCAATCTTCCACTTTGGTCAACACACCATTCCAGAAGCTAAGAAATACCTTTCAGAACAAGGGATTGAAATGCGTCTTTAATTAACCCTTGCTTTAAATCTGTGTAAAAAAGAGCGTCTATACGCTCTTTTTTTGATTCATCATGTACTTAGACACTGCACTATTTCTTGCGGGCTTAGGTAGCTTGCTGTTGTTTGGCCTAGTTGCTTATGGACTTAAAATAAGCCAAAACACGCAATCTATGATCATCTTGCTGATGATCTGCGGTTTTATGTATATGTATTTATTTGGCTTAGATCAATATCTTGAGTCAAACTATCAAAAAGCATTAGATACACCTCAACAAACAACTACATGCGCTGTATTTGTTCGACAAATTCAATTCAATATTAGTCGCAAACAGCAATCTGAAACAGCATTTCAATTCAAAACAGCACATTCTGAATTTTTAGAATTTAATGGTGATCCGATCGCCTTCCAACACATTCCGCAGTTGCAATATTTACAATCGGGTCATTCTTATTGTTTTCGTTATGCAAGCGACATTCATGATTGGAATGGACGCTTAATACTCACAGAATTACACCCTTCCCCAAATTAATCATAAAAAAAAGGAGCCTCAAGGACTCCCTATAAACCAAGAAAAACTACAGCACTTGGTTCGGTACTTAAACAACTAAAAAATATACATAGCAACATCATCCGGCCAGTCGTGTCTCGCCTTCTGATACTTCAAATATAAGCAACTTTGTCTAGTAAAGATTGACAATAGATTCATATTTTATTGACAAATCACGACAGTACAGCACATGAGTGCTAATCAATTTCACGATTTTTTAAACAATACTAGAAATGATTCAAACCGTTTCAACTTTTACTGCAGTCACAGTTTTGACCTGTTTTGCTTCTACCCACTTTGCAGGGAAAATACGCTCAACCACTTTATTTAAAGGTTGAGCAAGTATTGTAGGTAAAGCAATGCCCGAAGGGTTCTGTTCTTTTAAGTCAGCTGATGAAATTACTCGCGTCCCTAAAATGTAATCAAACCAAGGCTTAGTCACACACCAATTAGCATCCTGATTTGAGTTCATATGATGATCATAATGCCACGGTATTTTGCGTTTCGCCCATTCAGGTTCCAAATGTGCGCGGCGATGAATATAGTAATAATTGCCTGCACAATACAGAACAGACAAACTCATCCCTTTTGAAACAGGATAAAATAAAGGTACAAATACACCTGCAACAGCGACCAAGGACAATATTTCATTTTTGGTTCGCCAATTACTGATCCCTTCTACATAACCATAGTCTTCAAAATCGGTCTTACGCACTTCACGATGATGTTCCCAGTGGGATTTCATACTGTTGGGTACGGGACTATAGCGTGGTTGTCCCGCACGATGGGTACCATGTAATACATATTTATGCGCAACCCACTCAAAGGCATTGGCAACCACTAATCCTGCAATAAATCCTTTCCACATGGCTTTCATCTCCTCGTCTTCTTTTGACTATAGGCAATGAAAAAGTCTAGATATTGACCATTTTTTTCAATATTATTGACAAAACACGACAAAATTTAGAATTAGAAAAACATGCAACAGCTAAAGGACTACACCGGCTCGGTCTATGGTGGGCTTGGGCATTTACTCTATGCTTACCATCAAGCCAATGGCATTGCCATTACTGAAAAATTAAAAAATATCCAAAACTTAGAACGTTTTGAATATGTAGTATGGCGTGATTTATTAATGGAATTAGATCAGCAATTAAATAAGCCTGCATTGGGTTTAGAGATTGCCGAACTGGTTCAACCCAAACATATTGGCATTATTGCCTACATTGCCTTGTCATGTGAAAATCTCGGCGAAGCCATGTTGCGCTATCACGATTTTCACCGTTTGATTTTTGATGGTAGCCCTTTGCAGGTCGAGGTTCAAAATGATTATTTCTCTATTGGTTGGAATGATCTGCCTTTAAATATGGCCAATCAATTAACCGACGAAGTCGCTATTGCGCTCATGCTGCAATTTTTAAAACACTTCATGAGCTTTGAAGACATTTGTTTGCATGAAGTTCATTTTCATAATCCTGCACCTAAAAATGTCGCACAATATGAACAATATTTTCGCTGCAAGGTTCGCTTTTCCCAAGAAAAGTCCAAAGTCATTTTACCGATTCAAGAGCTTTCTCGCCCCTTTGCTCAAGGCGATCAGACCTTACAAAAGTTGCTGATGCAACAAGCTCAATCGCTGTTAGAAAAACTGCCGAATACCACGCAAATTGACCAACGTTTGCAGCAAGCCATATTAATGGGCTTACAAAAAAACTTATTTCAAATTGAACATATTGCACTACAACTGAATTTATCTGTACGTCAATTACAACGCCATTTACAACAACAAGGCACCACCTATCAACAACGTATGCAAGAAGTTCGCTGCATGATGGCAGAAGAGTTTCTGCGTGACCCACATTTAAGCTTACAAGAAATTGCGCTACTACTCGGCTATTCAGAACAAAGCGCATTTCAACGTGCATTTAAACAATGGCGAAGCCAAACACCACAGCAATGGCGACAGCAGCAGACTAGACCGCACATACAATAATGTGACACAGTTATCATTTTTTCATTGAGATTTAGCTAAAAATCCGTTAAACCTATGCGCATTACGTTGCGTTAGAAACAGCTGCAGCAGCTTTTTATGTTTTTAAAAACATGAGAACGAAACAAAGATAAATGACAAAAACAATTGGAGTCAGCAATGAATAAATATTTAGCCGAATTAATCGGTACATTTTGGTTAGTGTTTGGTGGTTGTGGTAGTACGGTACTCGCGGCTGCATTCCCAGAACTGGGCATCGGCTTTGCAGGTGTATCCCTTGCCTTCGGTTTGACCGTGCTTACAGGTGCTTATACACTCGGTCATATCTCAGGTGGACACTTTAACCCTGCAGTCAGTATCGGCCTTTGAGCGGGTGGTCGCTTCGAAGCAAAAGAGCTTGCACCCTACATTATTTCTCAATTAATTGGTGCTACCTTAGCGGCATTTATTCTATACATTATTGTACAAGGCCAAGCAGGCTTCACAGGCGTTGGTGGCTTCGCAAGCAATGGCTTCGGTGAATTATCTCCAGGTAAATATTCAATGATGTCTGCCTTGGTGATTGAAATTGTACTGACTGCCATGTTCTTGATTGTCATTATGGGTGCAACAGATAAGCGAGCGCCTACAGGCTTTGCACCAATCGCGATTGGTCTTGCACTTACCCTCATTCACTTAATCAGTATTCCTGTGACTAACACCTCTGTGAACCCTGCACGTAGTATGGGCGTTGCATTCTTTGCAGAAACTGCTGCACTGTCTCAGGTTTGGTTATTCTGGGTTGCACCAATTGTGGGTGCTGTGATTGGTGCGGTCATTTATAAAGTGATGGCCAAAGAGTCTTAAAGTAAATTTACACTTTTTATAATGTCACGACACATCAAAAACGCTCACTTTCAGTGAGCTTTTTTTTCAATTAGGAATTCAATCTATTTAAATCTCTGACTTATAAAAATGGATTTTCCACTTCATTGTCATTTTCGCCTTGCTGTATTTTTTCAGGCAAGTCTGTCTGTGCTTCAAGAGCTGATACCACTTGATTAATAAACTGTTGTAAGGCTTTGGCCGCTTGCAAACCGGCCTGATCCTTGGTGAGTTGTAAATTACCGTAGAGGTTAATCCGGTCTTCACCATTTTCTAAGGTTAAATCATGAATCGAATGGGATTCACTGCCATTTTCATAGGGTTTAAACATCTAATTGTTGTCCTTATTATCGTGTTGCCACTTGAAATATGCGTACCATGAAAGCGGATTAAGCCCACAGTTTTAGAAACTTGAATGTCCAATTTAGCGTTAACTTGGCATTGTATTCAAGTCTGAAGCATAAAAAGTCTGGTAGAAAATACACCGCTTTATTTCAAAATTTGCAGCAGATATTGCAATAATTCTTCAATCAACTGTTTCAAAATTGCATCTTGGCTGCTGTTGTTATTGGACGCATCACTACCCGTGTCTGAAGTTATACGGCCCCCACTCGATTTAAACTCTTTTTGCAGCGCTGTTATTTTATCGGGACTGACTTCATCGGCACACGAACTTTCAGCATCCCAATGTAAATATGCAATCTCTTGGTTCTGTTTGACTTGAGTTGCTTTCAATGGCAAACGATAGGTATTGCGCTTTTGGTCTTCAGTCAATTCAGGGAAGACATTAATACCCGTTAATTCCTCTAAGGCACAGATACTCATGATCTTGACTGTGGGAGCCGTATCTCTAAGGGTATTATCTGCATAATACACGCCAGCAACACCTTTTTTCGGCAAGTATATGGCCTTGTAGGTTGCCGTAGGAACAATCACACCCTTACCGATCGTTTTCAGTTTTTTCGCGCTATAAACTGGCCCAGTCACAACGTAAACATCTTGCTTCTGTTTTGTGACCAATGCACGTGTTGCTTCTTCCAATTCACGCCATACTTGCTGATTATTTTTTGGCGCTTGTGGCACCATATTTGCCAATGAAAAACTATCTAATTGAGCCGCTTTGTTTGGCATATCGGCATTCGGGGCCATATGCCCACGGTCATAGCCTGTCGCTTTATAATCTGCAAGTGTCGCGCGGTATTCTGAAGGGACTCGAGTCTCTTCATGGAAATTATCTTCACGGGGAATTTTTTGGCTTAAGCGCACAGGTGTCAGTGATTCAGCGACCCAAAGCGGCGTTTTGGAAATACCAGAATACATGACATTAAAGCCGTTAAAACACAGTGGAAAACTGTTTTTATGTAAACTGTCACGAACTAAATATGGCGGTACTTCACGATAAAACTGATCCAAACAAGCACTATTCGATGATGAAGACATCGAAACCAATTGTTGTATTTTTTCTTGTCCAAAGGCAATTGCGAAACTTCCTGTCGCCACCAACCCCAACAGCACTTTTATGCTGTTCTGACCAAACAATTGAGACAAGGGATTTGATGAACTACGTTTCTTTTTTGCCATGGTTTACAACAATTACATCTAAAAAGGACTATTTTTCCGCAGCTTAACAAGGGTACGAATTTTAGTACACTTTTCTTTTTTAATTTGCTTAACAATTGAACAAATATTGCTTAACAAAGCAACAGTCGATGTAACGTTTTGTCGCAGTTGTACAAGCCTTTATAAGAGGTCGTTAAACAGTTCCGTATGTTTGATTGAATTTACACAGAAAAACATGACAAGGTAAAAATACGAAAAATTGCGATAAAAATATACGGAGTGATTATGCATTCTAAGATTTTAGGTTTAGGTTTGATTTCAGGTTTAATGAGTGCCGCCGCTTTTGCAGAGCCACCGATTCAACCAGGCGATACTTTAGAAAGCTTATCTAAAGTGAAAGTGGTGACGACAGTCAATGGTCAACCCGGTTCTATTGAAGAGCTAGTGGCAAGTGGTCAAATTAAACTTGCTGAAGCTGCTGACGTGACTGCATCCTCTGCTGACCAAACATTAAACCCTGATCAAGCGCAAGCGAGCCAAATTGATCCGAATGCAACTGCCGTTGAACCTGCTCAAGCAGAACCAACAACAGCTGACGCCCAAAATAGTCTTCCTATAGAGGATCAGAACTTAACGGCTGTACCACAAACTGATGTAGCTCACCAAGAAGCTGCCATTACCGCTAGTCAACAAGCTGAAGCTGTAGTCAATGAAGCGGCTCCTGAGTTAGCACAGCAACCAGCACCTGCTGCTACTGAAGCGAATGCAACACCGATTATTGCCTCATCAGCAAATACTCCAGTAAATGCTGATGTTGAATCTGCTGCGTTACCAGAAGCTCCTCAAGCACAGCAAGATGCATTTATGGCTGCACCTGAAGCACCAAATGCAGCAACTACTGAGAGTGCAATTCAAGCTCAACCACAAACTGATGTAAGCGATGATGCCATTCAAGCTTCACCAGAAGCACCACAAGCAGATGAATCTATTCAAGCAGCACCAGAATCTGCTGATATCGATTCAACAGTGAATTAAGATCTGCTTTAACACATTCAAAAATATTGCATTAAGCAATTTACCCTATTCATTCTGTTGCCTTGCTCGCATACTCCTCCCAGGAAAAGGCAACAGAATGAGTCCAATAAAAAAGCCAGGAAAACCTGGCTTTTTTATTACTCAAATCTAAATACAGATCAGATTTCGATTTGACTGCCTAACTCAACCACACGGTTGGTTGGAATTTGGTAGAAATCGCTGACTGGACTGGTATTACGTTGCATAGATATAAATAATTTTTCACGCCAAGGTGCCATGCCCTCGCCCAAGGTATGAATGATTCGATCACGCGAAATAAAGAAGCTAATTTGCATCAAGTCAAATTCAAAACCCAATTCCTCGTATGCGTGTTGTAATGCTGCAGGAATATTAGGTTGATCTTTAAAACCGTAATACATGGTAATGCGATAGAAGCGATCATCCAATTTTTCAGTTTGTACGCGTTCTGCTGCAGGCACATAAGGAACATCACGGGTATTTACAGTGACCATAATGTTGCGTTCATGCAGCACTTTGTTGTGCTTAATATTATGCAGCATGGCATGCGGCACAATATCTGGCGTACCTGTTAAGAATACGGCATCACCCGGAACAAACTTGGTTTCTTCACCCATGCTTACACTACGAATGAACAAATCGATTGGTAATGCATCTTTACCTAGGCGTTTCAAGACCAATTCACGACCATCTTTCCAAGTCATTAAAATGGTAAACAATACCGCACCAATCAAGATTGGCACCCAACCACCCGCTGCAATTTTTAAAGATGTTGATGCTACGAAGATCAAATCAATCAATAAAAACGGTACTGCAAAAATAGCCACTTTCCATACCGGCCATCGCCATAAACCATATGCCAAAACCGATATCAAAATAGTACCGCATAACATTGTCATGGTCACAGCTACACCATAAGCACTGGCTAAGTTAGCACTATTTTCAAACAGCAAAATCAAAATCAGTACAGATATAAATAATGCCCAGTTAATGAAAGGCAAATAAATCTGACCACGTTCAACTTCAGACGTGTGACGTACAGTTAAGCGTGGTAAATAACGTAATTGAATCGCCTGATTGACCATTGAAAATACGCCAGTAATCACCGCCTGTGATGCAATCACCGCTGCTGCCGTTGCTAAGGCAATCATCGGATACAACGCCCATTCAGGGATGAGCATATAAAACGGATTGGCGAGTGCTTCTGGATCACGGAGTAAAAGCGCGCCTTGACCTGCATAGTTCAAAAGCAAACATGGCATCACCACAATGAACCATGCCAATCGAATCGGTAAACGACCAAAATGCCCCATATCAGCATAAATAGCCTCACCACCGGTCATGGTCAAAATCACCGCGCCCATAGTTAAGAACGCCACATAAGGCTGATGTACTATGAAATTAATTGCCCAATGTGGACTAATCATGGTCAAGACAAATGGCGTTTGAGAAATACTCCATAGACCAAAGCCACCAATTGATAAGAACCACAATAAGGTTAATGGGCCAAAGAATTTACCCATCGTTCCTGTACCGTGACGCTGCACAAGAAACAGACCCGCCAAAATACCAATCGATAAAGGTTGTAACCATTGATTGAACATTGGCGTTGCAATACTTAAGCCTTCGATAGCAGAAAGAACCGAAATAGCAGGTGTAATAATGCCGTCACCAAAAAACAATGATGCCCCAATAAAGCCAAGTGCAATCAAATAGATTTTTTTGTTTTCAGCAATACGTGTCGTTCGCAGATTTAAGGCCAACAGCGACATGATACCGCCTTCGCCATTGTTATCTGCACGCATGATAATGGTGACGTATTTAAAACTAATAGTCAGCATAATGCACCAGAAAATCAGGGACAGAATGCCTAGCACGGAAGCCTCGCTAATGGCTAAATGTGCTGTGAGGAAACATTGACGCAGTGCATATAATGGACTGGTACCAATGTCACCGAATACTACGCCCAAAGCTGCCAAGGTAATGGCGGGCAGTGCGGCCTTTTGTGCAGTACTTTGCATATTGTTGTCTTCAATTTAGACAGTATTTTTGCGAATCATAGCACCGGTCGTTGAGATTTTCTCTAAATCAATTGTTTCTCTTGGCAGAATTATGTTTTTTCGCTATTATCCACCGCGCATAAGGTGAAGTGTCCGAGTGGCTGAAGGAGCACGCCTGGAAAGTGTGTATACGTTTATAGCGTATCGAGGGTTCGAATCCCTCTTTCACCGCCAGTATTTAAGCTACATTCCAATGTAGTACGAAAAAGGTTTAAATCTGAATGATTTAAACCTTTTTTTATGACTAGGTATTCTTGAAAGCTGTGATTGAAAATTCATTATTATGTTCTGAGCTGAAGTTATTTTGAAAAAAATTCCGTCTAAATTATCCTTCGTACGCTTAATATTTTTCTTCATTATCTATTTCAATACATTGTTATGTCGCGTCTACTATATTTAAAAAGCGACATATATTTTTACAAATTGAAATTTTATAGCCTAAAGACAATTACTTAAGTCCATGTTAAAACAAAATTATCACACAATAAGGGAGACAATCAGACAAAATCTTAAGTACTCCTCCAACCTGTATGCATCATCGAAATGAAACGCTATTGCTTTAACCTTAACTTGATCCATCAAAACTTATAAAAAAGACTTTTCACATAAATCACTGCTATTCGGGAGAGAACATGGATAACAGCCAGAACTATGTTAAACAGATCAAGAATGCCAAACGTGGTGGCTACACCCCAACCATTGCTAAAGACATTAACAAACATAAAATTCAAAAAGCACAGCGACTGATAGACCAATGGCGCAAACTCGCCAATGAACTTCGCCCCCAGATGCAACTCGATATGGCCTATACCCTTGAGGAATGTGCGCAAGATTTAGATCAGATATTAAGAATGAAATAATACTGTTCTATTTTAATAATTCTTTTATATGCCCACTTCACCGTGGGCAATTCATTAAAACAGCTTTTTTAAATTCGCAGATCACCCTTTTAAATTTCGAAACTGTGAAAGGCTACCACCTAGCTTTCCTAAAGAAAGCTGTAAATAAAAAACTATTTGATTATTTTTTGGCTTGCGTGCAGTTCAAAAATCTGTAGAATGCATTCCACAACGCCGGCATAGCTCAGTTGGTAGAGCAACTGACTTGTAATCAGTAGGTCCACAGTTCGAATCCGTGTGCCGGCACCATTTCTTAGCCTCGCTTTTTAAGTGAGGCTTTGATGTTTCTAGAGCTTGTATTTTCTTATTCAGGCTTGCTCAAACTGATTTGTACATAACGTACTAATCCATCCTCATACAGTTTTTTACATAGTTTTGCCGTCATCTGAATCTTTAGTTGATCCAAACTTACTGTCGATGCATTTTCCTGTTGTTCAATATAAGCTGCAAATCCAGCCAAAACCTCTGCACTTAAATCTTCAATATTTAGCACTTCAAAACCAGATTGTTGGATTTGTGCTGTCAATTTTTGTTTTGAATTTAAATGTTTTAAATTCACATCAGCAGCTTTTAACAAACTTTGATATTTCAGTTTTTGAAATGAATTTAAATTCAAAAACGGATCAGACAACATTAAATAATGAAACGCAAAGCGCCCTTTTGAATTCAAAACCTTAAATACAGATAAAAGCAATGAATTCAGATCGCTATGATATGCAGCATCAATGCAAAGCACTGCATCCATACATGGCTGGGAATAAATATTTTTTAAATTCAAAAAAGATTCTGTCTGTATTTTTACTTTTGAATTTAAATTTTTTTTAATTTTTTCCACGCACGCGGACTGTAATTCTACTGCGGATAAGTTTTGAATTTGAAAATGTTCTAGCCAAAAAATAAGACTTGCTCCCTGTCCACAACCTAGGTCGAGCAGCGCGTCTTTTGAATCAAGTTGAATCGATTGTGCGAGGTGTTTTGCCAGTTGCTGACAAGCGTGCGGATAGGCGGAAGTTGCATCCGCCCAGTAGCCTAAATTGCTCCAAGCCAGCTCCGCTTCATCCCCAAGTAAGTGACTATTAATCGCATATTTATGTTGGGGAAGCTTTTGCTGAATTGCTTGAAGCCATTTCATTTTAATAACCGAGTTGTGGGGCAACCTCCACTTTAGGTTTTAAGCCCACAAACGGCAATGGTGCACCGAAGATTTCTGCAATATGCATCGCAGATGTCACCGCAGATTCTAAGATAGGTAATCCATCACATGACCAAGAGCCGCAGAAAAAGACTTTTCGATCTGTTGCCAAATGGCGTTGCTGCAATTCTTTGTTCAATGCAACCGTTTGTGAGTCCACCACAGCACGCGTTAACGTTACAGAAGAAATGATTTTTTTAGGATCAATCTCGGTCACGGGACGCCAAGTTTGGAACACAGGTGTTTTACCAACCAAACTCGGTTCAATCGAGTTGAGCCACACTGTAAATTGCTGACGGGTAAATTTACGATCCATCATATAGCTGAGTACTGCCCAATCTTTACGTTTTGGCGGCATCACCGTCTGATCGGTATGAATGACCAATTCACCTTGTTCAAATTTAAATTTTTTTAACAAAGCAATGTCATCTGCAAATTGCGCTGCATCCAAAAATTCTTCAATTTTTGTGGTTGGCGTTGCAACAACGACACGGTCGAAGATTTGATGATCTCCCGACGCATTTTCAACCAATACTTGCTCATTTTGCTGGCAAACTTTGGTAATTGCTGCACCGCTTTGAATATCAATGCCCTCAACCAGTTTATCGACCAGTGCTGGTGTTCCACCCTGAATACGAAGTAAAGCATCACCATCAGTTAATTGACGTAAGAAAATCAATAACGGTTTTGCTGGCCATTCACCAATTGTTTTTGGATTACAGGTACAAATGGTGTAAAGCACTGGCATCACCGCACCGTGCCAAAATACTTCTTCAATATCATTTTGATTTATAAATTCAGCCAAAGTGATGTCTTGTTCTTTCGATTTGAAAAAGCGTGTAATCGCAGCTTTCAGCTGTAACATACCTTTGACCAAGCGCCAGCCATACTGCTGTAAACCTTTACGGTTATTAATAATTGGGAAATTACCAATACGACTACGACTGGTGGTGAGCCATGTCTCTGTACGGTCTTCAAATAACCAACTACATGCCATATAAGTCCGGACAGGAAAGGTCTGAATACCCAAATGTGCAGCCAAACTCAGAGTGTTTTTCCATAAATGAGGATTCATCACACGTAATGGAGCATCAATGAGCCCACCTTCAAATTCAGTGCTGTGGCTGTCCATACCACGACCAGGCAGAGCTTCGAAAATTGTAATGTTATGCCCTGCATCTTTAAGAATTCTTGCGGTAGCTAGCCCAGCCATGCCACTACCGATGATTGCAATATCCAATCTGCTTGTCCATCTATAAAATACCGATAAAATTATGACTGATCAGCACTAAAAAATAGCTATTAAAAAATACCAGATTCGCTTTTTTTGTATGAATTTAAATATTGAGACAGCAGATGCATAATTACAAATAACTACACTTAAAAAGCACCTATTTAAGCATCGGTTTTTTAAAATATTTTTTTAATAAATTTTAATTAACTTGTAAAACCAATCAATTAAATTAACCATTTTTATAACTTTTGGTTTACTTCAGTCCTCGATACCGCTAAGATGCGCAGCACAAGAAAGTGATAAATACATCACACTATATACAAAAATAAAATGATCTTAAAATCATGACAAGAAGAAACAATACAGTGTCTTGTCCTGAAATAGATTGACAGTATTCCACTTCAAACCGAGTTAAGCAATTAGCTCGGTTTTAGTTTGCTCATACGTCTGATTCGGGGTGTTCATATTTAAACTTAAATGTGGTCTATAGCAA
>NZ_VPDH01000069.1:0-17777 GCF_013417785.1 Acinetobacter sp. YH12227
AATTTTCTGACATTAATTTCTCAAATAAACTTCGAGTAATTTCTACCATCAATCAATGAAAATAATTTCGACTGATCAACTAGTAAAAATCCACACAAGTTGTTCTTCATAATCTCTTAATGATCTTTCTAATACCTCGTCAGTATTAGATGCTGGACTTCAATAAACTTAACAACTCAACGCTTCGCGTTTCGTTCGTTTCCGTCTATCTCGTCGGTATGGGGTGCATTCTAGAGCATTTCAGAATCATTGCAACCCCCAATTCACTATATTTTTCACGTATGTATCTTTTATAGTCATTTTTGCTAAAAAAATTGTATTTTTACTTATTTTTTAGCCATTTTTTATAAAAAAATCATTTTATTTGGGATTTTATTTATTTAAATGATCTCTGAAAGAAAAATACTTTCAGAGTTTTTAGATCTAAGTCACCCACCTTAGTTCAAAAAACAATCTAACCACCCTATCCACCAAATCCTACACTGTAATAAAGTGCTTTTACGTTGCTTAAAGCTTCAAATCCAAGCTAAATAACCTCAAAAAACATTTTTAAATTAAATAGCCATCCTAAACAGTGATCATAATTATTATTCTTTCATCCACTTTTATATATTTAGATACTTTTATTCATACTCGCAGACTAAATATTGCATCACATCTAAAATTGCTTGCTGTTTACCAATAAAGTCTTCTGCGGAAAAAAATAATTTTGCTCGTTTAGGTAATTGCTCACGCACTAATGCAAAGAGTTGATACTTTGCTGCTATATCTAATGCGTCGAATTGTTGCTTGGTTTGTGCAAATAACTGTTGTTTCATCTGCATTGGCTGATATTCAAATAAAAATCTTAATATTTCATCAATTTGTTCATCTTTATTCTGTGTATCGTAATAGCTCATTGACTACTCTTATTTTTCATTTGGACTTATTGTTCCATAAGCCTACTTTTCCCAAAAATCATTTTAATTACATCTATAGTCACTTTTTCTGATGAAGCACATATCATCTAAACAATCACTAATAACGATCATTTAGCAAAATATGGGCTATTTTTCGGCTATAGCAGCATAGAAGCGATAGATTTGATCACTTAGACTGCTTTTTATTTCAGCTATAACCATGCCTGCTCACTTTCCTTCTCGACTAATGCTTTTACTGTCTGGACTTATCTTATTGGCGTTTGGCGTAGTGCTGTCTATCCACTCACAACTCGGCACCTCCCCTATTTCCTCAGTCCCTTATAGTTTTAGCTTTATATTCAACATGAGTGTGGGCACATTAACAGTACTCATGCATATAGTGATGATTGTGCTGCAAATGCTGATTTTAAGATCGCGTTTTCAATGGGTGCAGTGGTTACAACTGCCTATTGGCGTTGTTTTTGGCATATTTATCGATGGGTTAATGTGGCTGACACAAGGTTGGAGCATTGAAAACTACGCTTTACAACTCATAGCTTGCCTCATGAGCTGTTTAATTACGGCCTTTGGCGTATGTTTGGTGGTGAAAGCCAATTTAGTCTTTCTTGCGGCTGAAGGTTTATACCAAGCTATCGCGATCCGCTATCAACTCGAATTCGGTAACTGTAAAACCTATGGAGATATTGTTTTAGTGAGCATTGCGGCACTTGCAAGTTGGATCGTGCTTCATGAAGTGATTGGGGTACGTGAAGGCACTATTATCACCGCACTTTTGGTCGGCACATTAGTGAAACGAATTTTACCAAAATTGAGTTTTATTCAACTCAATGCCAAGGCTTAAAGATTTCGTGCAGCTGTTTTAAATACTACGTTATATAGACACCTTACTATATAGAACAATAAGATCATGAATACCAAAGCTCCCAAAACGGGGGCTTTTTTATGATTAGCACAAATGATAGGTCGATATCGCATGTATAAAAAGATATAGAAATGAAATTGAAGATATAAAAAAGGGAAAGATCTCTCCCAAAATCTCTCCCTTAGAATTGAATCTTTAGTCGATCCATCGTGTAGTTATTATAGTTATCTGTTTACTTCACTAAAAAAAGAGTCCCTTGGGGAAGAGACTGATAAAAAGTGGAGTTATCGTTATGTACCCTCTAGATGGTATATAAATTCTCTAGATGAATAAATCTTATACATAATGTTCAGGAAATGCAACACATTTGGCAAAATTTAAGTATTGTTTTTATAAGGTTTTTTTTGAATTTGCTTATTTATATTATTCATATAACAAATGTATAAAAAAAGCAGGCGGAAGCCTGCTTTTAATTCAATAACTTAACTAAAAATTCAAGAATTTATTAGTCGGTAAAAGTGACTTTTGCAATCGCTTTTTTGCTCGCTTGAATGATTAAAGTTTTGTTTTCTGACACAGCATAACCCGCATCAACCACTTCCCAGTCTACTTTTACCGCACCGCGACCAATTGCATCTTTTGCTTGTGCCGCATTTTTGGTTAAACCAGCTTCACGCAGAATAGACGTGATAAAGATTTCACCACCAAATGCACCACGAGAAATCGTCACTTCAGGTGTACCTTCAGGTAATTCACCCTCTGTAATCAAGTTACCTGCACCTTTATGCGCGTTCGCCGCTGCTTCAGCACCGTGGAATCGTTCAACTAATTCAAGCGCAAGGATTTTCTTCACATCTTGTGGATTACGACCTTCAGCCACTTCTTTGAGCAATACTTGAATCTCTTCAACAGTTTTAAAGCTCAACAAGTCAAAATAACGTTCAATTAATGCATCTGGCATTGAAAGTACTTTTTGGTACATCGCACCCGGTGCATCAAAAACTGCAATATAGTTGCCTAACGATTTAGACATTTTATTTACGCCGTCTAAACCCTCAAGAATAGGCACAGTAATACACACTTGTGCGTCTTGATCATAACGACCTTGTAAGGTACGCCCCATCAACAAGTTAAAGGTTTGGTCTGTACCACCTAACTCAACATCTGCATGCAATGCAACCGAGTCATAACCTTGTACCAATGGATACAAAAATTCATGAATCGCAATTGGCTGATGACTATTATAACGTTTTGTAAAGTCATCGCGCTCTAACATACGTGCTACAGTTTGCTGTGACGCCAACTGAATTAAGTCAGCAGCAGATTTTTCTGCAAACCATTCTGAGTTAAAAACAACTTTCGTTTTTGCAGGATCAAGAATTTTAAATACTTGTTCTTGATATGTTTTTGCGTTTTCTAATACTTTTTCGCGCGACAATGGCGGACGCGTTGCGCTCTTACCCGTTGGGTCGCCAATCATTGCAGTATAGTCGCCAATCAAGAAGTAAACTTCATGACCTAAGTCTTGGAATACTTTTAATTTATTAATTAAAACCGTATGACCTAAATGCAAATCTGGTGCTGTAGGATCAAAACCCGCTTTAATTTTAAGCGGACGGTTTTCTTTTAACTTTTTAAGAAGATCTTCCTCAGAAATAATTTCATGAGTGCCTCGTTGAATGAGGGCAAGTTGTTCTTCAGCCGGCAGGAAATTTGACATCACAAAACCCAAACACATCAGTTATTCAATTTGTGCGATATACTAACACTTTTTCAGCATATTGCAGGCTTAAGAATCATCATGACAGCGATCTATATTGGGGTAATGACCGGCACGAGTATGGATGGTGTCGATATTGTTGCTGCTTCTTTTGATCCTTTAGAGATTCACGCGACACTCACCCTTCCTTTTGATCCAGACCTTCGCGATGAACTCATGGCACTCACTTTGCCAGATGACAACGAAATTGATCGTATGGGTAAAGCCGATGTCGCACTGGCTCAAATGATTGGTCATGGCATCAATGAGATGATTGAGAAAAATCAGCTTGATCGTAGTCAAATCAAAGCCATTGGTTCGCATGGTCAGACTATTCGACATCGTCCTGAACATGGTTTTACTCTGCAAATTGGTGATCCCAATATTATTACTGAGCTCACTCAGCTCCCAGTAATTTCAGATTTTCGCCGTCGTGATATGGCTGCAGGTGGTCAAGGGGCACCGTTGGTACCTGCATTTCATCAAGCGCTCTTCCAACACGATAGTATTCACCGTGTGATATTAAATTTGGGTGGTATTGCCAATGTTAGCATGTTGCCTGCAGGTCAACCTGAAGCCGTGTATGGCTTTGATACAGGTCCAGCTAACATTTTAATGGATGCTTGGTGTGAACGTTATACTGGCCAGCCTTATGATGAAAATGGTAACTGGGCGGCTTATGGTCAACCTATTCGTAGCTTACTCGACCGCCTGCAAGCTCATGAATTTTTTTCTAAAGAACCACCCAAAAGTACTGGTCGTGAAGACTTCAATCTAGAATGGCTTGATGAACAGATTTTGGATTGGCGCGGAGATCTCGAATATGACGAGCTTGAAGATACGCCTGAAAATATTCAAGCAACACTCATGAAACTCACCACACGTGCTATTAAAAAAGCGATTTACCGCTCAGATATGGACACAGGTGAAGTGTATGTCTGTGGTGGCGGTGCATATAACTCACATTTATTGGAGCAGTTGCGCTGGCGTTTACGTAAACATGAATGGACAGTACAAAGTACCGCAGATTTAGGTTTAAGCCCGACTTGGGTTGAAGCGACTGCTTTTGCTTGGTTAGCGATGCGTTTTATAAATCAATTGAGTGGAAACTTACCTAGCGTAACAGGTGCTGCGGGCTACCGCATTTTAGGCACCATCACTGCTGTTTAACCCTCATCTGCATCATTAAAACCAAATAAAAAAGGTCTGCTGAAGCAGACCTTCTTATTACACGCATTACAAAAGAAACCGCTAAAGTTAATTCATCATTGCTTTCGCATTTTCGTTACGGAACGCACGCAAAATTTGTTGACCTGCACGACCTGTCGGACTCAAACCAAGTCGATTTTGTTCCTGACGAATTGCTTGGCGGGTTTTATCACCAATTAACCCATCCACTTTGCCAATGTCATAACCACGATTGAGCAAGAACTGTTGAATTTCACGACGTTCAGCACGTGAAGTACCTGAATCATCAGTTGGCCAAGCTGCCATAATAGCGCCCTTGCCTTGTAAACGATCCGATAAATGCGCAATCGCTAAAGCATAACTTTCTGCCGCGTTATAACTATAAATGGCATCAAAGTTTTTAAACACTAAGAATACTGGGCCACTTGCACCTGCTGAAGCCATCAATCCTGCTTGGCTCGAGCCTGAAAGATTACCTTGAATTAAAGCCGTCCCATCTGCACGAACCAAACCACGACTCATCCAGCTGTCTAAAGACTTTTTATTACGGCGACTTTCTCCACTGATCGACATGCCATCCGGAATTTTGACTTCAAAACCCCACGGTTGACCAGTTTGCCAGCCTCGTTTTTTTAAGAAGTTCGCAGTTGATGCCAAAGCATCGGTAGTACTCGAAACCAAATCACGACGGCCATCGCCATCAAAGTCGACAGCCAACTCTTCATAAGTACTTGGCATAAATTGGGTATGACCAAATGCACCCGCCCATGAGCCTTTCAACTGTGATTCATTTAAATCACCACGCTGCAAAATCCGCATAGCAGCAAAAAACTCACCACGGAAATAACTTTGACGTCGCCCCTCACAGCTCAAGGTACCTAAAGACTGTAATAAAGGATAAGTTCCTGCAATATCACCAAAATTACTTTCCACACCCCAAACAGCAACCACAGTTTCCGCAGGCACACCATAGGCTGCTGCCACACGGTTTAAGACTTCTCGGTGCTGCGCTAATTTTTGCTGACCGAGTTGCACCCGCTCTTCATCAACTAAACCAGATAAATAATCCCAGATCGGTGTGGAAAATTCGGGTTGATAGTTCAATTTTTCAATGACTGAATAGTCTGGGCTTAAATTTTGCGTATATCGATCATACGTCGAGGCACTCACACCCGCATTGATCGCTTGTGAGCGCAAGTTGGCAAGACAACTTTGAAAATTATTTTTTGGCGCGATGCTATTCATCGCAGGCATGCTTGACGCATTGACGGACTGACCATTAATAATCAACTCGGCATTTGCCTGAGTCATTGCCAAAAAAGCAGTCCCGAAAACAAATCCTAAGTGATGTTTCATACCCTTAATCTTTTTTTGAATTTAAATTGTTGTTTTAACAATAGCAGCTCAAAACAAAAGTTAAAGGTTCAAAACGTAAATTTAAATTCATATTTTCTACTTATTTAAATTCATTTTTAAAATTTGAATTCAAATACAGTTATCCACAAGAAAACTTTTAAATTCATTTATAAAAAATAACACTTCAAATTTAAATTCAAAACTTTTAAATTTAAAAATATAAATTCATTAAGCTAAAAGTTATCCACAAATATTTTCTTTCACATTCATTTTTATAATCAAAATCTTATAAAGGAAAAACAACAAAATTTTTGCATTTTAAGCACATCTATTAATTTGAATTCATAGGGTTTAAATTCAAAATATTTTTAATGAATTCATTTTTCATATTTAAATTCAAAAACTTTGAATTCATTGCTTTTATTGTCGGTTTTTTGAATTCAAATTCATTGTTTAAATTTAAAAACAAAATTTGAATTCAAAAAGGCATTATTCTTTTTAGATGCTGCCAGACTATACATAGAGCTATAAGCACAACAAAGATGCGATAGTTAACGCAGAATATTTATAAACGACTGAACATTTTATGATCAATAGTTTCTTATCGTTTCACCGATAAACGGTGTGATATTACAAAGAGGCGCAATAATGCCCGAACTGTAAACATAAAAAAAGCGGCCATTTGCATGACCGCTTTTTTATCATTCAAACTTGCGTTTAAATGCTCATATCTTCGCTAAGTGCCAGTGGATTCGGCAAAATTTTCGCCAATGCACGACATAAAGGCGTCAATTCAGCACTATCATTCGGCATAAGAGTAATGTGACCAATTTTACGACCTTCGCGCTCTGTTTTGTTATACAGGTGCATATGTGCGCCATTGAGCGCCAATACTTCTTCAGACTTCGGATATTGACCAATGATGTTAATCATCACAGTTGGGCGAACCACCTCAGTCGAGCCTAAAGGCAAACCTGCTACAGCACGAATGTGATTTTCAAACTGTGAGCACACAGCGCCTTCAATTGACCAGTGACCTGAATTGTGCACACGTGGTGCCATTTCGTTGGCATACAAACCTTTGTCCGTCACAAACAGCTCTAAGGTCAACACACCCACATAATTCAAATGATTAAGCAGGCGGGTGATGTAGTCTTGCGCTACAGGTTGTAAATCTACACTGTTCGGTGCAGGAACAATAGAGTGTGACAAGATGCCGTTATGGTGGTGGTTTTCAGCCAGTGGCCACGTTTTCACATCACCATCTTGACCGCGTACCGCAATGATTGAAACTTCACGTGAGAAGGTTACAAAGCTTTCCGCGATCAATTCACCCGCGGGGCCAAGTTCCGCCCAAGCTTGGTCGATTTGATCGGCTGTACGCAGTACAAATTGACCTTTACCATCGTAACCACCACGTGAAGTTTTCAGTACGATTGGTAAACCCAGTTCAGCTACAGCAGCTTGCAGGCTTTCCAATGAAGTCACTGCTTTATACGGCGCAACTGGAATCGCCAATTCATCAAATAGTGCTTTTTCAGACAAACGATGTTGAGCAATCGCTAAAGCTTGACGAGGAGGGTGCAAATCTTTGTTTTTGGTCAAGACATCAACATCAGTCAAAGGCGTATTTTCAAACTCTAAGCTGAAAACATCGGCACTGTTGATGAAGTCTTGTAAACCATTTTGTGCTTGCGTCGAAATCACTTGACCCAAAGCAGCGGATGGACAATCTGTGCTGGCTTCAAAAAAGGTACATTGAATGTTTAGTGGAAGCGCTGCTTGCGCCATCATTCGACCGAGTTGGCCGCCACCAAAAATACCAATGGTTTTGTTCATAACATCTGTCCCGTATTAAGCTTGGCTTTAGTTTTGACCCGGAATATTTTTGCTAGCAACTTTTTCAGTTTGCGCTGCACGGAAATCCGCAACATTTTTGGCAATCTCAGGGCGTGTTAAACCTAAAATCTGTGCTGCCATAATTGCCGCATTGGTTGCACCAGCTGGACCAATCGCCAAAGTACCGACTGCAATACCAGCAGGCATTTGTACAATCGAAAGCAGTGAATCTACACCATTTAAAATTGATGATTTAACCGGCACACCGAGTACAGGAAGATCAGTCTTTGCTGCACACATACCTGGTAAATGTGCTGCGCCTCCAGCACCAGCAATAATCACTTGAATCCCACGATCACGTGCAGTTTCAGCATATTCAAATAAACGATCTGGAGTACGGTGTGCAGACACCACTTCCGCTTCAAAAGGGACGCCAAGCTGTTTCAGCATATTGGCAGTGTTTTCTAGCGTTGCCCAATCTGATTGAGAACCCATGATAATTCCAACGAGAGGAGTGTCTTGTGAAGCGGCCGCATTCATTGCAATGTTTCCAGAGATTAAAGTAAGAGAGAGTAAATCTCGACTAGAGCCAAGCTTTAATAAGAGCCCCATATTATAGACTGAAAATTCATCTCAATAAAATTTAACGGTTGTCTTTAAAAGAAAACTTCATAATTTTTTTATGAAAATAATTTTATTTTTTTCAATTTTATTAAAACTTTCATTAAATCAATATGTATAAGATGTTTTAAACATGAAATAGCTCTACGTAATTCTCGCTCTAAGTATAAGTACTCAGAGCTTTACTCAAAAGATTCAACTCAACATCAATCTACCTGGAAAAGACTTGAGCCAATTAGAGCAACAAAAAGGCGATAACACTCCAATTAACCGTAGTGGCTTTTTTTATGAAAAATTTGAATTCTCGAAAAATCAGCCATTGAAGTAAATAATTATGTTTTTTTACTACTAAGGTTCCACTGCAAGAGACCCTGAGTGGAGTAAAGTACTAAAATGCCCGCAAACACGCATCGGTTAAATGATGAAATACGTATTTGTTAAATTTAAGCGCTGCGAAATACGAAATACACACACCCTAAAAGGCATAAACCCGCCCATAAATAATCCAATTTAAAGGGTTGTTTAAACAGAAAAATCATAAATGGGACAAACACCAATAAAGTCACGACTTCTTGGGTAATTTTCATCTGTCCCAAAGACCATCCATGTTTTGCCAACAAACGCGTTGCTGGAATCATAAAACTGTATTCGAGTAGCGCAATTGCCCAACCAAATAAAATCGCTTGCCACAAAGGCGCATCATGCAAAAACTTGAGATGACCATACCAGGCCAATGTCATAAAACAATTGGAAATCAGCAACAAAAATAGCGCTAAAGACATAAAGGAGCAGACCTGAAAAATTTAGGTTTTATTGTACGGATTTCAGACTTAAATTCAGCATATGTACTGGTTTTTTTCATGCAGTTAGACATCGAAAAAAGGGCAGACCTGTCAAGGAGATTCACCAGCGATTTTTTATCGATGACGATACAAAAAAATCTATCTTTTAGCTAAGACCCTTGCTATGGTTGCTTTCAAATTGAAATAAATCTGACAACAGCCCTAAAAACAAGGTGATGTGTCTATAAAAGAAGTGGAGTAATAAGGAATGCATCTGCATATTTTGGGTATTTGTGGCACCTTCATGGGATCATTAGCATTGCTTGCTCGTGATCTAGGACACAAGGTGACGGGTTCAGACCAAAATGTCTATCCACCCATGTCGACCCAACTTGAAAATGCAGGCATTACCTTAATGCAAGGTTATGACCGCAGCCATTTACAACCGCATCCAGATCTTGTGATTGTTGGTAATGCCATGAAGCGTGGCATAGATGCAGTTGAATATATGCTCAATGTTGGTCTTCCTTATATTTCAGGCCCGCAATTCCTTGCTGACCATGTATTACAAGGCAAGCATGTCTTAGGTGTTGCAGGTACACACGGTAAAACGACAACAACGACCATGCTCGCTTGGGTCCTCGATCAAGCAGGTTTAGAACCAGGCTTTTTGATTGGCGGTGTGCCATTGGGTTTCACTGAGAGTGCACGTTTAGGCGGTGGAAAATACTTCTGTGTTGAAGCAGATGAATACGATTCTGCATTCTTCGACAAACGTTCGAAGTTCGTGCATTATCATCCAAAAACAGCGATTTTAAATAACCTAGAATTTGATCATGCCGACATTTTTGATGATTTGGCTGCGATTCAAAAACAGTTCCATCATTTAGTACGTACGATTCCATCTGAAGGTCGCATCATTGCACCCATTACAGAAACCAATATTGACGAAGTGCTTGAACAAGGTTGCTGGACACCTGTGGTACGAACCAGCCTAGATGCCAATGAAAAGTCTGAACTGTACGCAGAACAACTATCGAAAGATGGTTCTCACTTCAAAGTATTACAACACGGTGTGGTAAAAGGTGAAGTTAAATGGAACATGACAGGGCAGCACAGCGTAGCCAATGCTTTGGCGACTATTGCAGCAGCTGAACATGTCGGTGTTTCTGTTGCTACAGCTTGTGAAGCTTTGTCTAATTTTGGTGGTGTAAAACGTCGTATGGAGCTACTAGGCACTATACGTGGCATTGAAGTGTATGACGACTTTGCTCATCACCCAACTGCAATTGATACCACACTGGAAGGTGCACGTAAGCGCTTGGGTGAACGTAAGCTTTGGGCGGTGATTGAGCCACGCTCAAATACCATGCGTATGGGTAGCCATAAAGATGGCCTTGCACATTCTGCACGTTTAGCAGATGAAGTGATTTGGTATCAACCAGAAGGTTTAGATTGGGATCTTGCTCCAGTCATTGCAGCAGCACCGAACAAAGCTGTCGTGGCACGTTCACTTGATGACATCGTTCAAACCATCGTAAGTGAGGCAGGTGAGGGTGATGCTGTGGTGATTATGTCGAATGGCGGTTTTGGTGGTTTACATCAAAAGCTCATTGCAGCATTGAAAGCTTAGCTCAATCAAATGAAATAAAAGGAGCCTGCGAAGCGGGCTTTTTTTATTCTGAGATTTTCAAATAAAATCCAACATGGCGAAACTTTTACATTCTTTAAGCTACAACATCCGCAAAGCTTTTTTCACGTCGGAACATGACTTCAACATAAGAACAGGTAGGCACAATTTTCAATTGTTTCTCTCGAGCAAAGGCTACCAAAGTATCTAACAATACCCTTGCCACACCCTGACCACGCAATGAATCATCGACCCAAGTGTGATTCGCAACAATGGTATGTTCATCCCGCCAAATATAACTAATTTCGGCAATACGTTGACCGTGCTCATTCAGTTGAAAGAATTCGCCCTTTTGACCGTTTTGCTGATACTGAAAAGTCACTGTAATCTCCCTCTGTTTATGAAAAAATATGTGATGCAACAAACAAATAAGTGTAATTGTACAGAATAAAAACAAGATAAATGAGCTGTTGAAGCACAATAAATCTGTTTCTTTTTCACATTAATTTAAAAATAACACTAATCACACTCGCCGGATTTTTCTTATGGATTTTTATACACTCGCAATCTTGGTATTGCTTATCGCTGCAACATTACTGATTATTTCAATGTTTAAATCACGCTATTAAAAGCAACTAAACAAATCATGTACAACATCAAAAAAAGCCTGTTTCATACATGAACAGGCTTTTTTTATTATTCCGCTTTTCACAAATTGAATTAGCGTAAAACATCGCGAATAGATTCATCTTTATCAAAGACGGATTTAGCAAAAGGGCACAGTGGAATAATTTTTACCTGTTTCTCTCGGGCGAAACTCACTGCAGCATCCAATAAATGACGTCCAACACCTTGCCCTCTCAAGCTATCGCTGACATCTGTATGATCAATAATGAATTTGTCCTCTCCAGCCCAGGAATATGTCATTTCAGCTAAACGCTCACCATCTTGCTCAATAAAAAATGCGCCTTTGTTTTGGTCATCTTGTTGTTGTACGAACATCTATCTCATCCTCTGATTTTTCTATAAATTCGCATTTTAATCGCTAAAATACTGTTGCTTTTGTATTACTTCTCATTATACCTGCACCTACTTAAGCATTTCCCTCGCTCGTAACTCGCATTAAAATATGGTTTATCTTATTAAGCGAAGACAATCATGTCTGCTTCTCCCTCCGAAACACCATCATCAGGTTCATGGATCTGTGTGATTGCCCTGGCATTTGCCGCGTTTATTTTTAATACCACTGAATTCATCCCTGTTGCCTTACTCAGTGATATAGGTCAAAGCTTCAGTATGGCAGCCACTGATGTTGGCATTATGATTACCCTTTATGCTTGGGTGGTTGCACCAATTTCTTTACCCATCATGCTACTGACCAAAAACATTGAGCGGCGCTTCTTATTAATCAGTTTGTTTACTGTGTTCATCGTGAGTCATGTGTTGTCCTATTTTGCATGGAGTTTTAACACACTACTCGTCAGCCGGATTGGTATTGCATTTTCGCATGCATTATTTTGGTCTATTACTGCATCACTTGCTGTGCGCGTCGCACCCAAAGGCAAAGAGTTTCAGGCCTTAGGTTTATTGGCAACAGGAACAGCCTTGGCCATGGTCCTCGGTATTCCATTTGGCCGTATGGTCGGAGAAGCCTATGGCTGGCGCAATACCTTTGCCTTAATTGCTATTGGCGCAACGGTTGTTTGCCTGATTCTTGCCAAGACCTTACCCAAATTACCAAGCGTGAACTCAGGCTCTCTTAGTAGTTTAAAACTATTGATCAAACGCCCTAGTCTGATGATGGTATTCGCATTAACCATCATTGTGATCACAGCACAATTCACCGCTTATAGTTATATTGAACCCTTTGCCCTCAATATTGCTCATTTCAGCTCAATGCAAACCACCACATTATTGTTAATCTTTGGTGCAGCAGGCTTTATTGGGTCATATTTATTTGGAAAATTTGGTGGAAAATATCCTAAATTGGCGATTCCGCTGTGTACTGCAATCCTTGCAATCGCCATGTTATTGCTATGGCCCTTAGCCTCAAGTTTTAGCGGTATCAGCACTGTCTGTTTACTTTGGGGTATGAGCATTATCGGCTTTAGTTTGGCATTACAGTCTAAAACCTTAAATTTAGCGTCTGATGCTACAGATGTTGCGATGGCCATTTATTCAGGTTTGTACAATGTCGGCATTGGCGGTGGGGCACTCTTAGGCGGAATGGTTAGTGTACACATTGGCTTGAGTTACATCGGCCTGATTGGCGGTGTGATCGCGGTAATGGGTACTGTATTGGCATTCGTATTAGTACAACGTGCTGATTTTAAAACTTTAGAGCAAAATTAGATATTTTGTAAAACCACATTGCACTCATGTTAAAAAACTGTCATGCTTCGCCGCATATTTGGACAAAGTCCAAAACAGAATTTGAACAAGGGGAGTAGCCTCCTCCAAGCGTAAATTCCGATTTACGTGTCAGAATATCGTCATTACACTTTGCAAAAAGTCGGTATCTGAGCATCTCACTGCAAAACATTACAGTAAGATGTAGGCAAGACCTTGATCATGTTGTCTCAGACGTTTTATTGCGTCTGGCAACTGGTCAAGGTTTTTTTATGGCTGGTTGTTGGATGTGGAGAATACACATGGAAACGATCGGCACCTTGTGGCTGTATCTGGCATTTTTCGGTTTAGTTGCCGTGATGCTTCTTATCGACTTTTTAGGCTTTAAAAATAACCAAGGCCAAGAGGTTAAAGTTAAAACTGCTGCCTATTGGAGTATTGCTTGGGTATCTGTCGCAACTTTATTTGGTGGCGCACTTTGGCTTTACTTACAACAAACTGCTGGTGTAGCCATCGCAAACACCAAAGTCATGGAATACTTTGCAGGTTATTTATTAGAAAAATCCCTCGCAATTGATAACGTATTCGTTTGGCTGATGATTTTTGCAGCCTTCGCTATTCCACCAGCATTACAACGTAAATTATTGCTATACGGGGTACTTGGTGCGATTGTGCTGCGCACAATTTTTATTTTTATTGGTGCGTGGTTCGTTCAAGAATTCTCATGGGTGCTGTATATCTTCGGTGCGTTCTTGGTATATACCGGCTTTAAGTTCCTAAAAGGTCAGGACGAAGAAGAAACCAATATTGAAGATATGGCCATTTTAAAATGGTTACGTAAGCACATGCGCATTACCCCACAAATGCATGAAGACAAATTCTTTGTCCGCCAAAATGGCATGCTTTGGGCAACGCCTTTGTTCTTGGTGCTAATTTTAGTCGAAGCTTCTGATGTGATCTTTGCAGTCGACTCAATCCCAGCGATTTTTGCGGTAACGTCTGATCCCTTTATTGTCTTAACTGCAAACTTAATGGCAATTTTAGGTCTGCGTGCGATGTTCTTCTTATTGTCTGGTGCTGCATCTAAAATGCATTACTTACCGTATGGCCTGGGCATCATCTTAGTGTTTATTGGCGGTAAAATGCTGCTGCTGGATGTATTCCACATGCCAATTTGGATTTCACTCGGTTTTATTGTGATTACACTTACAATTACCGCTTGGCTGTCTATTCGACACAGTAAAAAGTACAACGAGACTATGCTTTAAGTACCTAGCATCAACCGATATTTAAGCGAATAAATAAAAAGCCTTCCTACAATTGGAGGGCTTTTTTAGTATTGATCGATCTTAATTTGATAGGCCATTTCGAACTTATTTTTCAACATTAGCATCTACAAGGCTGAGCTTAGGCCAACGTTGCATCCATTGTTTAGAAACCACTCGCTGCTGAAATACGGCATAACTGACCAAACGTGGATTCCAACGCAACTTGAGCTCAAATAAATCGTTCAGACCAAAGGGCGCGATGATTTCAATTTCTTGCTCCGCTTTTAATTTCACCGCCACAGCAGTTGCGGTTTCAGGCCAAAACGACAAAGCATGCTCAATTGATTTGAGCGGCTGAATAGACTCACCATTATCTAAACGATACCAATGATGTACCACCGCTTGATTGGTCACATCCCATTGTATCAATGGAAAGAAAGACTGCATTTCTTTTTGGATCTGATCACTATGAGTACCGTTATCCTCAGCATCATAAAATATGATATCCACCTCAGTATGAGAAAGTGTATAGCTGTGTTGGTGTAGCACTGACCACAGCATATTTCGAATTACACCTGCGGCAATATACGCACTGGCATCCACCAAATAAAGCTGCTTTAAAATAGACATGATGCCGTCATGTTGCTGAATCAGTTGCTGCAAGCGCTCAACATACGTGGCTTCAAGCTGTGATTGATTCACAGGATGCATTGGATAGGACATAGATACACGGTTGAATTCTATTCTTTGATTCGATTTAGCCTGACACAAGCGCATTGATTTAATCAATCGCTTTGAAAAAATGACATGCTCTCGACATACATTAATAGCTGTTCGATGTTTTAGAACATGATCCTCTAATTACAGCAACGCCTTTTCTAGCCAAATTAAGCTACAATCAACCGAAAAAATTCTAAACTGTAGGTATGTCATGTCTTCTGTTATCGCATCAACCGCAATTCGCGGCCGCTTCCTAGATATTCAGAATACAGTTGCCCAAGCACGTGAAATTCACGACCAAGTGCGCTATTTCGAAGATGGTTTGCTAATTACGCAAGCCGGAAAAATTCAATGGTTCGGTCCATGGTCTGATGGCCAACACCATCTCCCAGATCAGGTTGAAGTACAGCATTATTCCGATCAATTGATTGTTCCGGGTTTCATCGATACCCATGTTCATTATCCACAAACGGAAATGATGGGAGCTTATGGTGAACAGCTACTGGAATGGCTCGATACCTATACCTTTCCAACTGAAATCCAATTTGAAGATCCGGCTTATGCAGAGCAAATTGCACAGTTCTTTGTAAACGAGTTACTCAAAAACGGAACCACAACAGCCCTTGTTTTTTGTACCGTTCATCCACAATCGGTCGATGCTTTATTTCAAGCCGCTGAACAGCATCAAATGCGTTTAATTGCAGGCAAGGTTATGATGGATCGTCATGCCCCTGAAGCATTATGTGACACAGCTGAGAGTGGCTACAACGACTCTAAAGCACTCATCGAAAAGTGGCATGGCAAGGGCCGTAACCTGTATGCCATCACGCCTCGCTTTGCCCCAACCTCAACGCCTGAGCAATTGACACGGGCAGGGGAGCTAAAAGCCGAGTATCCTGATGTCTATGTACATACGCATTTGAGTGAAAATAAAAATGAAATCGCGTGGGTCAAATCATTATTCCCTGAGCAAAACGGCTATTTAGACGTTTATCATCATTATGGTCTGACCGGATCACGTTCCGTGTTTGCGCACTGCGTGCATTTACAAGACAGCGAATGGGACTGCATGCATGCCACTGATTCAGCCATCGCATTTTGCCCTACGTCGAATCTATTTTTAGGCAGTGGCTTATTTCCATTGAAAAAGACTTGGGAAAAACAAGTCAAAGTAGGACTGGGCACAGACATTGGTGCTGGCACCTCTTTTAACCAACTGCAAACCATCAATGAAGCCTATAAAGTTCAACAGTTGCAAGGTGAAAAGTTATCTGCTTTTGAAGCTTTGTATCACGCTACTTTAGGCGGAGCCAAAGCACTTGATTTAGATGACAAACTCGGCAATTTCAATATCGGGAAAGAAGCTGATTTTGTTGTGCTCGATTTAAAAGCTACAGCTATACAAGCTTTACGTCAGCAACGGGCTAAAAATCTGGAAGATGCACTTTTCGCCCTGATGCTGATGGGCGATGACCGTAATATTCATGCCACCTATGTGTACGGACAATGTGCCTATGTCAAACAAAACTAGCCAAGATCCACACAGCGTAAAGCATGCCAAAACATACATAAAATGGGGGCTGTTTTTGCTCGGTTGTGCCTGCTTACTCAAGCGTGATAGTACTTCCAAGCCAAACTGATTACATTTTCAGCAGCAAAAAAGATGCATCTGTGAGCCAGATGTATTAAAATTGGATCATCTTTAGAGGTGTTGCAAGTCAACACCTTTTTTATTTTTTGATTTGCTTTTTTAGGTATCTACCCATGTCTGTTCAAATGAGCGTACTGATTTCCACTGAAGAAATTCAAGCTAAAGTGAAAGAGCTTGGCGCAACCATTGATGCACACTATGCTAACAGCGACAAAGAGTTGGTGTTAATTGGCCTTTTACGCGGTTCTGTGATTTTCATGGCGGATTTATGCCGTGCAATTTCTAAACCACACGAACTAGATTTCATGACGGTATCTAGCTACGGCGGTGGTACGGTATCAACGCGTGATGTAAAAATCTTAAAAGATTTAGACGGCGACATCCAAAACAAAGATGTTTTAGTGGTGGAAGATATTATTGACTCAGGTAATACCCTAAGCAAAGTTTTAGAAATTTTAAAAACCCGCAATCCAAACTCAATTGAATTATGTACGTTGGTGAGCAAGCCATCACGCCGTGAAATTGAACTTGATGTAAAATTTTTAGGCTTTGAAGTAGAAGATAAATTTATTGTTGGTTATGGCCTGGACTATGACCAAAAATATCGCCATATTCCATTTATTGGTGAAATTGGTCTTTAATACAGATCAGATACTTAAGAGTGGCCGAAGGCCACTTTTTTTATTTTTGGTCGTGTATTTTGAACGTAAGCGTCCGCTGAACACACCTTATGAATTCATCCTATAAGCCTTAATTTAGTCCCCACTTAAAAACAAGTGGGGACTAAAATTTATGACTACAAATCACCAGACATCCATCGCATCTCTTGCGA
>NZ_VPDH01000070.1:0-17331 GCF_013417785.1 Acinetobacter sp. YH12227
TGTTCCACTTTAGATATTTGTTTAAGATGAGATGTAACTCATTGAAATGTGTCATCATATTCGTCGTCAGAAAACAAGTATTATGCCATTATTTCAATGAGTTATCTTTTTTTGTCGTGTACAAAGATTTTTGATATCATACTTCTTAGTAACACCTCCCCCATATAGTAAATCACACAATAAAATAAATGGAGGTAGTATAACGTCCGCAACCTCTAGATCAGTATCTTTACCACTGCTTACTCAAATTGAAGATAAGGGATTATTATTTTCCTTTTATCTATGTACTCTTTCAGTGATAAATGATCATCATAGTACTCAAATGGGTAGTTATGCTTTATGTCAGGGCGGATTCAAGCGGCAAGTGCAACAGTATAAAAACCAGCCATAACTTCACTAGGCGTATACCAACCTAGTGTTTTTCTAGGACGATGGTTGAGTGCAAATTCTATCTGCTCTATTTGTTCGTTTGACACGTCATCAAACGATGATGATTTTGGCAGATATTGCCGGATTAAACCATTCGTATTTTCATTCCTTGCTCGTTGAATAGACTTGTAAGGATCAGCAAAATACGTATCTATGCCGGCATCAGTGATTCTTTTGTGTTCGGCAAATTCCTTACCATTATCAAAAGTAACACTATAAGCATGGCTCATCCGTAAACGATCTAATGCACAAGTAATCGTTTGAGAGGATGCTCTCGTTGGCCCTAAATGAACAATATGTACGTACAGGCTCTTTCGATCAACGAGAGTTAATAAAGCACCTTTATGATGTTTACCAATTACAGTGTCACCTTCGAAATCTCCTAAACGTTGTCGTTGATCAATGACCTGGTCTCGGCAATGAATACTTGTTTTATCAATGATTTGCCCCCTACGATCCGTGTTTTTGTAACCTCGTTTTCGATATTTCTTCTGATGCCTTAAATGTAGGTGGAGTTTACCGCCTTTTGATTTATCTTCATAAATGTACTGGTAAATCCACTCATGTGAAGGTACATCCAGCCAACCGCGTTGTGTTAAAGCGCCTAAAATTTGTTCTGGTGACCAGTCCAAGCCAATCAAGTAATCAATATAAGCGAAGGCAAATGCTGTCATGGGTGATGAAGGACGGTACCGTCTTTGACTTGCAAATTTCGCTGCCTGTTGAGCTCTATATCCACGTTGCCCAGTATTTCTTTTTAATTCACGGTAGATGGTTGATCGTGAACGCCCTAACTCCCGAGCAAGGCTAGCGATTGAACTTTTACTTTTCAAAGTAGCATAAATTTCGTATCTTTCATCTTGAGAAAGTTGGGTGTATTTCTTCATTGTGTGCTTTCCAATTGCGAGTTGAAAAAGTCCAATGATTCTACGAATACACCTAACTTTTTCAACTAACTACAAATGTGTCGCACTTGAGATTTGAATCTGCGCAGTTATTAAGATTGAATCAGGAGTACTAAAAAAGTGAATAAGAGCTTCATATAAATCTTCAAAAACTGTTGTTTTTCCTCGCCTAAGATTCTCTTGGCATAATGTGAGAAACTCATCCTCTGAAAATCTGTATCGCAACTCCATATTTACCCCTTGTCAACTAAATATAAGTAAAAGCCTATTAAGATTAGCTCATCAAATTACATCTTCGAAAAATACTATCTACTTATGTCAATTCCATCGTCATGTACACTATAAAATATTTACTTTAATCTCAGTTAACCCCTATACAAATTAATATTTAATATGCATATATTCATTCAAACCCCTCGCCTTATCCTCCGACAATGGCAAGACTCCGACACTGCTCCATTTATCAAAATGTGCGCAAATGACGAAGTTATGCGATATTTTCCTAAAAAACTCGACGCAACAGAAGCAACAGCCTTTCTAGAACGTATCCGTTCAGACATTGAAAAACGCGGTTGGGGCTTATTTGCGGTAGAACTCAAAGCGACTGGCGAATTTATTGGCTTTATTGGCTTACACGTTCATCCACCTGAGTTTGAACTAGCCGATGCCCCTGAAATTGGCTGGCGCTTACTGCCTCAATATTGGCATCAAGGCTATGCGACCGAAGGCGCAAAAGCAGTTCTTAAATACGCCTTTAGAAATCTAAGATTAGACAAAGTCATTTCATTTACAGCATGCATGAATACGCCATCTGAACGCGTCATGCAAAGAATTGGCATGGATAAAATACGTGAGTTTGAACATCCACGTGTACCTACTGGACATCCACTACAAACACATGTGCTGTATGAAAAGTTGCGTAGTGATTATTTGCACATCCCATTTTGTTGAAATAAAAGAAAAGTACTCAATACAGTTAGGAAGCACTATAAGCTAATGACATTAATGCAGACTATAGATTTGCAGTGTGTGCAACCTTAGGCGAAACACTTTTAAAAAAATAGATTTAGAGAATAAGAAAAAAGTCCCTTTTATTTGAGGGTGATCTAAGAACGTAAAGACATTGCTTAGTGTGCAATTGCTCATAGAATGCGTAAAGCATTTTTCAAAGAATATGAATATGAAAGACCCTTCAAATTTGGTGTTTTATTCAAAATGACATACATAGTCCACAACCTCTTTGGCTTGTAGCCTAAATATGCTCCCCTGACTAGCGGTAAAAGACTCACCTTCCCCATACAATCGATATGCACTTTCATCATCTATTTGTACGAGACATTGTCCGGAAACTATTTCCATGCGTTCATTCACATGTACTTCGAACACTAAAGGTTGTGGTGAAGGTAAGATGACACCTATTGTTTTTCTAGTCCCATCCTGCATATGCAAGACATGACTAATTGAACGACCACCATAATGTATCGTTGGTTTCTTAATCACAGAAACAAAATCAAACTGTCTAGACATACTCGATCTCATTTAAAATTTATTTAACTTTTACTCTTCTAACCCACTCAAACTTACAATTTAATGTCTAATTTTTATACATTATTTTGAAAATTTTCTAAATGTTTTTCCAAGGACTTTTTATAAAGCGTGCTATTTCATTTTTTAAAAAGCATCCAAACATTTATTGGGTCTAAACTAAAAATATCGTTCGCTACTAAGATAAGTTGAAATTGTTACATATTTACGAATCACTCAAGCAAAGCGATAAGTGGAGTTTTTGATGTACCAAACATTGAGCAATTGAGTAATCGCATTATTTCAGTTTTATATCCAATTTTCAGCTTTGCATTGTAGAAAATCTTATATAGCAGTTAAGGATATAAAACTAGAAGAAATTTCAAATTTAATAAACACAATATATTGTTTTTACGATTGTTTTAGAAGAATTCTAATTTTCTTAAGCATTAATTCATATAAATACACTCACTTTAATCACTATAATGCATAAAAAAAACTTGTTATGATTGCGCTAACTTTTTGATATCACTCATAGTTAAGCTCTTAGACTCTGAAAAACATAATAATTTTTCTTGCCAATAAAGTGACTTAATTATACTGATATCGCATTGCATCAAAATATGACCGTCTTTTATGATTGTCTTTAAAATCAGATGTAATGATTTAAACAGAATTAATCTCTCTATTCAGATTGATAAATTTAAAATGATGTTAAGTTTATCTGGGATGAACACATGAAAAAGCTCCTTGGTCTTGTTTTAGGTCTATCAGTTGGCTTGTCTGGCTGTGGTAAACAAGAAGCACCTGCAACTGATGCGACAAAATCAACAGATAATGCTGAAGTTCAAACAGTTACAATGGCATCTACAGGCTCTGATGCTGACATTTGGCGTTACATTGCTGGCCTTCCTGAAACCAAGGAAGCTGGCATCAAGCTTGAAGTGAAAAACTTCACTGATTACGTGTCTATGAACACCGCTGTAGCGAATAAAGAAATCGACGTGAATGCATTCCAATCTTATGCATACATGGTTGCATTTAACGACAACAATAAAGATAAAATTGCCCCACTTTCTACAACTTACTTAGAACCAATGGGTATCTATTCAAGCAAAGTTAAAAAGCTTGATGAGTTCAAAACTGGCGCAACAATTGCGATTCCAAACGATGGCGCAAACGAATCACGTGCATTGTTACTGCTTCAATCTGCTGGCTTAATCAAACTTAAAGCAGACTTTGATGACGTAAAAGGCACACCTGCTGATGTAACTGAAAACGCGAAAAAAATCGTGATCAAACCGATTCAAATGGCAACTGCTGTTCGTGTTAAAGATGAAGTAGATGCAATTGTTTTGGGTAATACCCTTGCAATGGAAGGTGGTTTAAATGTATTGAAAGATGCTGTGTACTATGAGCCAATCGATCAAAGTACAAAAATGAATGTGAACATTCTTGCTGTTGCAGCTGACCGTCAAAACGATCCTGTATTACAAAAAGTAGGAGCGCTTTACCATACCCCTGCAGTCAAAGCTTATATCGATGAACACTTCGGTGGTACTAAAATTGATGTAAATAAACCAACAAGCTACCTCACCGAAGCAAAATAGTAATATAATTTAGTCAAATAAACAGGCAAAGTTTACTTTGCCTGTTTTTTCATTTTTGAACTTTTTTGAAGCTATGATCCAATTTAAAAATATCTCCAAGCATTTTGAGCTTAAAGGCCAAACCGTTACAGCACTGGATCAGATTAATCTGGATATTCCAGATGGCTGTATTTTCGGTCTGATCGGCTATAGTGGTGCAGGCAAAAGTACCTTAATTCGTTTAATCAATTTGCTAGAGCGCCCGAGCGAAGGTCAAATTATTATTAATGATAAAGACTTTACTGCTTTAAATTCGAGCGAGCTTCGTCAAGAACGCACTAATATCGGTATGATTTTTCAGCATTTTAACTTGTTGCAAACCAAGACTGTTGCACAAAACATTGAAATGCCACTGAAATTATTAGGTGTATCAAAAACTGAACGTCAAAAGCGTTTAGATGAATTATTAGAATTTATTGACCTAAAACATAAAAAAGATGCCTATCCAGATGAATTATCTGGTGGACAAAAGCAACGTGTTGGTATTGCTCGTGCGCTCGCCAATCATCCTAAAATTTTACTTTGTGATGAAGCGACTTCTGCGCTTGATCCGCAAACCACAAAATCAGTTTTAGCCTTACTTAAAAAAATCAACCAAGAACAAGGTATCACCATTGTTATGGTGACCCATGAAATGGATGTCATTGAATCTGTTTGTGATTTTGTTGCCGTCATGGAACAAGGTAAAGTAATTGAACACGGCTCTACGCTAGAAATTTTTAGTAAGCCGCAACAAAACACCACCAAGAATTTTATTCAAACTGTATTGCAACAACAGTTACCAGTTAACATTTTAAATAACCTAGAAAATAAAAATCATAACAGTATCTATTGCTTAAAATTCCTCGGAAGTTCAGCACAAGAAACCGTGGTTCAATCGGTGATTAAACAGTTTGATATCAGCTTGAATATTTTATTTGCCAATATGACCGAAATTAACGGTGCAGTGATTGGACAAATGTTTGTTCAGCTATTGGGTGATGCAACCTTGATTCAACAATCAGTTGCTTTCCTTGAGCAAAATGGCGTTGAAGTGACACAAGCAGGAGTTCAGCCATGAGAGATTTAATTGTTCAATGGCTGACACAAATCACAGCGCCATTTTGGAAAAGCTCTCTTTCGATGGATCAGTTTGTCACTGCGCTACAAGAAACATTTCACATGGTATTCTTTGCCATGCTATTTGGCTGTATTTGGGGCTTTATTCAAGCAGTGATTTTATATGTATCACGCCCGCAAGGCATCTTGCCAAATCGCGTGATCTATCATGGCTTAAACCCAATTGTGAACGCGCTACGTTCATTGCCATTTATTATCTTACTCATTGCAGTGATTCCGCTAACTAAAGTCATTGTGGGTACTTCTATTGGTACATGGGCAGCAATTGTTCCACTGACCATCTATGTTGGCCCTTACATTGGCCGCTTAATTGAAACTTCACTGCTTGAAGTAAATGACGGTATTATTGAGTCTGCCCAGGCCATGGGTGCATCTCCTATGCAGATCATCACTAAATTTGTACTACCTGAGTCACGTAGTTCGCTCATTCTAAACTTAACGACTGCAACCATTAGCTTAATTGGCGCAACAGCCATGGCAGGTGCAGTCGGTGCAGGCGGTATTGGTGACCTGGCGATTTCTTATGGTTACCAACGTTTTGATAGTAGCGTCGTTATTATGACTGTGATTGTATTATTGATCTTGGTGCAAATCGTACAAAGTCTAGGTGACTGGTTATCGAAACTACGTTAAGGCTTTAAGCACGCGTTTTCATCATCTTATTGAATAAAACCCTCTACATGAGGGTTTTATTTTGTCGATATTATTTTATACTTTTAAAAATCTTGTAAAACTATAAGCGACACCCCCCTCTTCCTTATTAAATTATTTTAACCTTATGAATTACAAAATAAAAAAAGCCAATGTCCGCCAAGACTTTAATGGCTTATATATTTCTATACCTGCGAAAAAGAATCTATTTATGCTTCTGTTCTTCATGCTTTGGTTAATTGGTTGGGGCTTTGCTGAATACCATGCCGTGACTGATTTTATCAATGAAAACTATAAGATCGATACTTTTGAATTATTTTGGTTAGTTGGCTGGACAATCGGCGGGCTCTTTGTAATGAAAACCATCTTAGAAAACTTATTCGCTAAAGAACAGTTAGTGATTAAAGACCAGCAGCTCAGTATAAAAAATGCAATATTAGGTCTTGGCGTTTCAGAGCGCCTTGCTACACATCAAATTACAGAGATTAAACTTAATCCGTTTACTCCCCAAAATCCACAAGATAAAACTGGGAAAATTTTAATCATCACGCCTGAAAAAACTTTCAAATTTGCACAATCAATTAGCCTAGATGAAGCACAGTGTTTAATACAATTAATTAATCAATCAGCAGCTCCACAGAAGTAGCTCAAACTCAATAACAAATTTTGATCAATACACAACTAAATTCTAGAAAAGGATAGCTATGCGCTTCATTTATTCTCTATTTTCTGCACTAATGTTCAGCTCTACAATGAGCACGACAACCTTTGCATCCATTGCACATTATGATTATGTGACCAGCATTAAGGTGAATGATGTTGACTTAGCCTCACCCTTGCCTGCTGCAAAAGCAAATGCATTAATCAGCAAAAATCCAGTGAAGCTAAAATATGAATATTCAGAATGTACTGGTAATACAGAATTTCAAGTCTCATCAAAAGGTAAATTTCTTAAATTTGAAATTTACACTGAGGACAATCCTCAAATTAAAAATGATTCATTCTATAAAAATAAAAACAGCTTCGCTCAACTTGGCCAAACCAAAGGCGCTGTTTGGATGGAATGGGACAACGCCACGCAAATACGCGATAAAATTCAAATCGGTCAAAAAAACCTGACAAGCCAATATAACTTTCAACAATTTAAAAAAGACTTTCCCAAAAGTGCAAAATCAGCCAGCCAAAATGAAGTTGCTTATGTGATTTTGCTCTCACCAGCTCATGCCAAATCAGTGCTGAAAGAACCGCAAAACTATGATTTACCCTATATTGGCAGCCTAGCATTCAACTTTAAAAATGGCAAATTAACTGCCTTTTTAGTTAATCAAGGTATTGCTTGCTAAATAGTGATTGTCTTACAGCGTTTATTGATTAAACAGTGAATTTATAAAACACCATAAAGCCATGCAATAAACGCAAGTTTGATCTCAGAGCATGCTAAAATAATCAGCTGTTTTCGCAGGGACTCATCTATGCACTTTGTACATCTTGGTATTTTTACAGAATTTTCCGTTACTGAATCTATTGTACGTATACCTGATCTTGTAAAAGCTGCAGCCGCAGATGATATGCCTGCTTTAGCCATCACAGATTTATCCAACTTACACGCAGCGGTAAAGTTTTATCGTAAAGCGATGGATAAAGGTATTAAACCTATTTTAGGTTCTACCCTTCGCTTAAATGACGCAGAGCACAAAGTTACCCTGCTTTCTATGTCAAATAAAGGCTGGCGTAGCCTGACTGAGTTGGTTTCTGAAGGCTATATTTCAGGACAACAACTTGATATTCCATGTGTTCAAAAAGATTGGATTTTAAATCAGCACGAAGATTTAATTGTATTACTCGGCATGCATAGTGACGTGGGCAAGATGCTGTGCTCATCTAATCCACAAAAAGCTGAACCACTTTTAGCCGAATGGATTGAAAAGTTTGGCAATCGTGTTTATTTGTCATTAACACGTACTGACCGTCCTGGTGAAGAAGACTTCATTCATGAAGCAGTTCAGCTGGCTAAAAAATACAATATCGGTGTTGTTGCGCATAATGATGTGCATTTCATTACCAAAGAAGATTATGAAGCGCACGAAGCACGTGTTTGTATTGCAGATGGTTATGTACTAGGTGATAGCCGTCGCCCGAAAAACTACAGCCCTGAACAATACTTCAAAACTGCCGAGGAAATGACAGAGCTGTTTGCAGATATTCCAACTGCAATTGAAAATACTTATCACATCGCCCGTCGTTGTAACGTTTCGCTGCGTTTAGGCTTCCATGACTTACCGGATTATCCAATTCCTGAAGGTCATACCATTGATACCTATTTTGAGCACTTATCTCAAGTCGGTTTAGAAGAACGTCTAGCACATTTATACCCTGTAGAACAACGTGGCGATGATTGGCCTGAAATTCGTAAGCCTTATGATGAACGACTGGCCTATGAAGTCGGCATCATTCTGAGTATGCAATTCCCGGGTTACTTCTTAATTGTCATGGACTTCATTCAATGGTCTAAAGGCAACGGCGTACCGGTAGGCCCAGGCCGTGGTTCAGGTGCGGGTTCATTGGTTGCGTATAGCTTAAAAATTACCGACCTTGACCCACTTCGTTATGACCTACTGTTCGAACGTTTCTTAAACCCAGAACGTGTATCCATGCCCGACTTTGACGTCGATTTCTGTATCGCAGGTCGTGACCGTGTCATTGACTATGTGGCACGTACCTATGGTCGTGAAGCTGTATCACAGATTGCTACTTTCGGTACCATGGCGGCTAAAGGTGCAATTCGTGACGTTGCTCGTGTCTTAGGTAAATCCTATGGTTTGGCTGACCGTATTTCGAAAATGATTCCGACCAAACCTTTAGGTTTAACCTTAGAGGAGTCAATTGAAGCTGAACCACAACTTAAAGACATTGTGACCAATCCATCTAACCCAGATAACGACGATGCAGCCGAAATTTGGGAAATGGCATTAAAGCTTGAAGGGATTACGCGTAATACAGGTAAACATGCCGGTGGTGTCGTAATTGCACCAACCAAACTTACCGATTATTCAGCAGTATTATGTGACGCAGATGGGACAAACCGTGTTGCTCAATTTGACAAGGACGACGTAGAAGCTGCCGGCCTAGTTAAATTCGACTTCTTGGGCTTACGTAACTTAACAGTAATTGAAGATGCCATTAAGCATATTAATGCCCGTCCAGATATCACGACACCTGTCGACATTTCATTGATTCCACTGGATGATAAACCTGCGTATGCCGTGTTCGCTGATGCCAACACGACAGCGGTGTTCCAGTTTGAATCCGTCGGCATGAAAAAAATGCTGAAAGAGGCACGTCCTAGCAAATTCGAAGAAATTATTGCCTTCGTATCTTTATACCGTCCAGGCCCGATGGACCTGATTCCAGACTTTATCTTCCGTATGCACGGTGGTGAGTTTGAGTATTTACATCCCTTGCTGGAAAGCGTGTTAGAACCGACTTACGGCATTATGGTGTATCAGGAACAGGTAATGCAGGCTGCGCAGTTCTGTGCAGGCTATAGCTTGGGTGGTGCAGACTTACTTCGTCGTGCCATGGGTAAAAAGAAAGTCGAAGAAATGATTAAGCAACGTCAGACTTTTACTGACGGAGCTGCGCTCAAAGGCATTGATGCTGATACTGCCAACCATATCTTCGACTATATGGAAAAATTTGCAGGTTATGGTTTTAACAAATCACATGCGGCAGCCTATGCCCTTGTGGCCTATCAAACCGCATGGTTAAAAGCGCATTACCCAGCCGAGTTTATGGCAGCAGTCATGACCTCGGAAAT
This sequence comes from Acinetobacter sp. YH12227, assembly GCF_013417785.1. NCBI lineage: Bacteria > Pseudomonadati > Pseudomonadota > Gammaproteobacteria > Moraxellales > Moraxellaceae > Acinetobacter > Acinetobacter sp. YH12227. The sequence continues at coordinate 10,095 of NZ_VPDH01000070.1, forward strand.
GCAAAACACCGACAACGTGGTGTTCTTGATTGATGACTGTCGTATCAATGGATTAGAAGTTTTTCCACCTTCAGTCAATATGTCGCTATATAACTTCCATGCCAGCGACCCCAAAACCATTGTTTATGGTTTAGGCGCCATCAAAGGTGTCGGTGAAGCCGCAATGCAATCGGTGATTGATTCGCGCATTCAAGATGGCCCATATAAAGACCTATTCGATTTCTGTCACCGTATTGATCTGAAAAAAATCAATAAGCGAACTTTAGAAGCCCTCATTCGTGCAGGTGCACTAGATTGCTTAGGCATTGAACGTGCCGATTTGATGGCACAATTACCAGAAGCTGTACAAGCGGCTGACCAAGCCCGTACAAACCGTGAAACAGGGATGATGGATTTATTTGGTGAAGTTGAAGAAGTTCAGCGTAAACCTTCTAAACCTGTTAAACCGTGGTCAGATGAAGTACGTCTTAAAGGTGAAAAAGATACGCTTGGTTTATATCTGACTGGTCACCCGATTGATGTTTATCGCCCTGAACTTAAAGCTTTCGTTTCGCAGCGTATCAATGAACTCACCCCAACACGTCGTGGAGTAACCACTGTCTTTGCCGGCCTTGTGGTGGATGTGGCAAACTTCCCCAACCGTATGATGGTCACACTGGATGATGGTACAGCTCGTATTGAAGTTTCAGCCAACCATGAACGCTTTAACCGCTTTAAAGATATTTTACAAAATGAAAAAGTAGTGGTAATTGAGGGTGAAATTTACGAACGTGAAGGTTTTGATCGCCCAATGGGTCGTTTAACCAAAGCCTTCAGTTTGAATGAAATTCGCCAAAAGCGTGCCAATGCAATTCAAATTAAACTGACCTCAGATCATTTTAGTAAGACCCTTTCACGCGATATTCAAAATATCCTATTACCTTACTGCAATGTTGATATGTGTACGCATATTCCCATTCAACTTTATATCGACTATCCGTATGCTACAGCTGATATTCATTTAGGCCTAAATTGGAAAGTTGCACCATTGGATGAACTCCTATCCAAATTACGTGATTACTTTGGTAAAGAAGCGTTGCACATTGAGTATCATGTTAAATCCAAAGCAGCGAAAGCAGTGAGCTATGAACAAGCCTCTCAGCCCACTCAAGTACCGCCACCACCAGAAGGTATGAGCATGGATGACGCAATGGATTTATATCAAGCCGAAGTCGGACAATTTTCTTAAAGTTTAAATGCGTTTTTAAACTAATTTTTTAAATACATCATATTGGAATCAACATGAATCAAACTGACAATGCTGCAGTTTCAGCACATCTCTCCCATGTGCGTATTGTCATGGTGAATACAACTTTGCCAGCAAATATTGGTAGTGCATTACGTGCCATGAAAACCATGGGTCTTTCTAAACTTGTTTTGGTTGCGCCAAAAACTTATCCGCATCCAGACATTAATGCGCTCGCTGCTGGCGCAGTCGACTTAATTGATCAAATTGAAATCGTTGACACCCTAGAAGACGCAATTAAAGATTGTCATATTGTATTTGGTACGAGTGCACGTAGTCGCACTATTCCTTGGCCTTTACTTGATGCACGCCCTGCTGCGGAAATGTCACTCAAAGCCGTATCTGAAAGCAAACAAGAAGTAGCTGTCGTGTTTGGCCGTGAAGACCGCGGTTTAACCAATGAAGAATTGGCGATGGCCAACTACCATGTGACGATTCCAGTCAACACTGAATATGGCGTTTTGAACGTTGCGCAAGCTATTCAAGTGATTTGTTATGAAATGCGTATGGCAGCTCTTGGTTTAACAAAATTAACCAGCAACCCTGATGCAAATATGCATGTGACTAAAGACATCGATATGGAATGGGATGAACCTTTGGTCACCCATGAAATGATGGAGCAGTTCTACCCACATATTGAAAAAATGTTGGCAGAGATTGAATTTATGGATCCTAAAAATCCAAGATTGTTACCTTTGCGCTTGCGTCGTCTATTTGGACGTATACAATTAGATCGTATGGAATACCACTTATTACGTGGCATCTTTAGCCGAGTACAGGCTTTAAATAACGGAACATGGAAAAAATCAACAAAGAATGAGGATCAATCAAATGCTTAAACAGCTCAAAGAAGATATACAGGCTGTCTTCGCGCGCGATCCTGCTGCACGAAACACGCTCGAAGTCTTAACAACTTATCCAGGTATTCATGCTCTGATCATGCACCGCATGGCTCATGAACTTTGGAAAAAAGAGTGTAAAGGCTCAGCTCGCCTCTTGTCTTCTTTTAGTCGTTTTGCCACAGGCATTGAAATTCATCCGGGTGCAAAAATTGGTCGTCGTTTCTTCATCGACCACGGCATGGGTGTGGTTATTGGAGAGACAGCAGAAATTGGGGATGATGTAACTTTGTATCATGGTGTAACCCTTGGCGGGACTACGTGGAATAAAGGTAAACGTCATCCAACGTTGGCAGATGGTGTTGTGGTTGGTGCAGGTGCCAAAATTTTAGGGCCTTTTACCGTAGGTAAAAATGCCAAAGTCGGTTCAAATGCCGTTGTCACTAAAGAAGTACCACCTGATACGACTGCTGTAGGTAATCCAGCACGCTTTATTAGCAAAGATAAGCCAAAGGATGATGCTGAAACACGTCGTCGTGATTATGCTGAAAGTATTGGTTTCCAACCATATGCAGCGACACAAGATCAAACCGATCCAATGCTTGAAGGTATGCGTGTATTACTTGACCGCATTCAACAAAATGAAAAACGTATGAACAATTTATGTCAACGTTTATCACTCCTTGACCCAACCTTTAACAAACAGCAGTTAAACGAAAAACCATTTAGCCAAGAAGAGCTAAAAATCATTGAAGATGTGCGTCGCGAATGCGAAGCGCAAAGTTCACAATCTAAAGCTTAACCAAAAGCAATCACAATCAATAATGTGCGACTTGCATGTTGTTCAGAGATTTTTTAGACTGACCAACATGCACTTTTGTATAAAATAAATTAAATGGATGAACATTATGACGCTTAAGCCCTTGGCAGCTGCTTGTATTGCTTTAACTCTTGCCGCTTGTGGAAGCGCCCCAACTAAGAATAATGCACCTAAAGATGCAATGATCTTTGTAGAACCAGAACTTACACCTCCGTTCTATGCCCTTAACCCTTTTAACTACGATGCCCCACCTCCATTTGAATTAAATCTACAAAAAGCAGCGGCTCAACCTGTAACTAAAATGGTTGTGACAAGCCCGACTGACCCTTCTAAGAAACTCACACTTGAAGAAAACCGTTTGATCATTCCAACTGTTAACAGCAAAGAACGCTCTATGAAATTTGCTGCATTGGCAGGTGATAACGAAATTGATGTCACAGAAATTGATGACTTCTTACAATTGGTTGAAGGGAAAGCTCGTCACTACCCACCGCGTTTTGTACAACGTCAAGAACGTAAAGGTTTTGAGCTGAAACTTAAAGAAGTAACTCAACAGCTTGATACTTTAGCTTCAAAAGATAATGCTTCTTTTGACATCCTAGTGCGTGCATTCAAAGCGAGTGTTATGGCACGTAACCTAGATTTAGGTTCTGTGTATACCACCAAGTCTTTAACTTATGCTCAGCGCATTCTTAAAATTAACCAAGAAGATGCTGAAGCAAACTTCTGGTTTGGTTTTGGTCTCTCTGAAGGTGGCGGTCAACGTGAAGCGATTCCATATTTAGATAAAGCAATGAAAGCGGGTGTACAAGAAGCCTACCTGTCAGCTGCAAACAATTATATTGCGATGGAACAAAAAAAGAACGCGATTCAAGTCTTGAAAAACTATAAAGTAAAATACCCACAGGAAGGTGAAGTTGCTGATCGTTTAATTCAAGAAATTGAAAAGCAAGGCCGCTGGAACGTATGGCAAGTATTAAATCCACCTAAAGTTGCTTCTTAATCGTATTGATTTAGAAATTTCTTTTGAAAAAGACCGTTTTAACGGTCTTTTTTCATTTATGGCGAATTGAAAATCCTGACAATTATCGTATGATTTGAAAATATTCAAACTTATTTTGCGACCTACCTATGCAGCTAAATACTAAAACAATACTGCTCCTTGGAATCATGAGTACCAGCGTACTGAGTGGATGTCAGGTCGTCAGTGTCAAAAATCAGAAACTTAATGTTTCGATTGCCAATGAACGTGAAAGTATCTTATCTCGAAACAAACTCAGTGAAGCCAGTTTAAACGTCTTATCAATGACTGGCCGCGAAGCCAAAGCCTGTACTGAAAACCCACAAGCTTGCGTCGACGAATTACAACAAATTCCTCAAATTCAGGATGAACAATTGCTTGCAACCGCAAGTGAGCTGTATTTAGCCAAAGCTATCGAACTTGAATCATCTTCTGCTTGTAAAATTGGGTTATTAAGTAGTCATAAATCCGATGAAAAGAAAAAGCTTGAAGAAGCAAACTATAATCAATGTCTAGATAACCAATTAACCCTATTAGATAAGAGCATTCGCTATAGTTATGCCTATATGTTCAAAACGAAACGTGCACCTGCCGATCGTATCTTTGACAACAGACAGGTTCAAATTCGTGATTTTTACAACCAAGGCATTGCAAAATTAGTTAATAGCTACTCTCTTCGTTATAAACCTCAAGAAGCAACGCAGCGGATCACGGTTGGGCATACCACCTATCACATCAATTTTAGTCATTATCCAGAGCTGCAAAATCGTAAAATTGAGCAGTTGATGTCCACATATAACTTGAACTTTTCAGGCTTGCGCTCGATCACCCGTCGGGATGGTTTTGGCTCTGAGTTTTTAGTGGTTCTACCCGATGACAGTGCAAATCCATCAGAAAAATCAAAATATATTATCGACCCGCTTCACTTTAAATATCCGAATGGTGCTAATCCAAATATTCATCCAGCACGTTATCTTGCAGCGACATTTACGGCAGAACCTGTCAATGCAGGCTCAGTAGAACAAATTCTGAATAGTAAAGAATTTCAAATCAAAGCGTATGATCCCTACAAATATGAGCAAGTGAATATCGGTAATAAAAATTATGCGTTGGCAGCAAACTTTTCTGCACCTTATGGACTGTGGTTAGCGCAAAATAACCTCGGTAAATCAGCCTATTTATCATTGATTGACCGTGATGAAAAACTGACTATGCCGCATTTGTATATGTTAGAGCCCTACAATCCGAATAAAAAAGTCATCGTATTGGTACATGGTCTTGCTAGCAGTCCCGAAGCATGGATTCGATTAACCAACGATATTATGGGTGATTCTGTGCTGCGTGAGCACTATCAAGTATGGCAAGTATTCTATTCAACGAATATGCCAATTATTGAAAGTCGTTTCCAAATTTATTCAATATTGAATCAAACCTTTGACAAGGTTGCTGCTAATGCGCCTGCAAAAAAGGATGCTGTCTTGGTCGGCCATAGTATGGGCGGTATTATTGCCCGCTTATTAGTGAGTCAAGCAGATACCACGCAAGATGCTTTGAAAATGATGAATTCCCGCCAACTTGGCCAATATCGAAACATCCCTGTGGTCAAAAACCGCTTGGTAATGGATGATATACCAAACTTCAGTCGTGCGATTTTCCTTGCTGCCCCACACCGTGGAACTGCATTTGCAGACCGTTGGTTTACCAAAGCTGTACGTAAAATCATTAAACTTCCAGGTGCATTCTTATCGGCTATGGGGGATGTCATTACTCAAGAAGAAGACTTGAAAGATTTATTTAAAGAAATTGATCACGGTTTAATTCAAAATGGGCCAAGTGATTTAAGCCATCAATCCAAGTTTATTGCACTAACTGAAAATATCCAGCCGCGTAAAGGATTGAAGTTTCATTCAATTATGGGCAATAACACCAACAGTGATGACCTTAATATTATTAGTGATGATGTTGTACCTTATAGCAGTGCGCATTTGGATGGGGCAGTCTCTGAAAAAATTATTAAGGGTGGACATTCTATTCAAGAAACGCCTGAAGCCGTATTGGAGTTACGCCGAATCTTACGCTTACATTTAATCGAACTCGGTTTGTACAAGCCTTAAGTAAAAAAACCGCCTACATAGGCGGTTTTTTTAACACTAAATTTAATAACATTATTCAATCCCAACTTTTTTGTTGTGCATAGCATGCATCTAAGGCTAGTTCATAATAGGCCAAACCCTCTTTGGCCGTATCAAAGGCTTTTTGTTGCATAACAGGATCATGCTCGCATAAACGCTTAATGAGTTCCATCGCTTCATAAGGATGAATATCATCATAATGCGCATGAGCACGCAACCAAGCCAAACTCCGTTTATTAATATTCACGTCTGGATGTGACGTATAAGCCGAAATTCCGGCATACACTTTTGTGCTCCAATCACCTGTTGCCCACTCTATGGCCAAATTGGTTGCTGCCAAGCATTCGGCTAAATGACCACGTGTATTAATATTCCATAAAAAATGGTTAATCGCATTCATGGCTGCTGGAGGTTGCACACGATCAAGTTCATCTACACTTAGACCAAAACCTCCTGCCCAATCTCGGTACCAATTTAAATGACGCTCTTCAACCTTAATATTTTGTATCAACCAATTCCGTGTTTCGGTGACACCCAACTCGGAAAATTGAGTCGCTTTACTTAAGGCTAACCCCATAAAAGATGGAAAATGTGCCACCAAAGGATAAAAGTTTAATAAGGCAAAACGAAAGCTATTTAAAGTTAATTTTCCACTAGCCATATCTACAAAAAATGGGTGTTCACTAATTCTATTTTTATATGGTAATAAATTATCCCAAAATTGCTGTGACCATACTTGATGTGGGGTTATATGAAATTCCTCTCCATATACATTACGATTATCTTTTTTTATATTTTGTATTATCGATGTCATTTCGCCTTGCTGCCTATCTGACTATTCTCTTCATATTAAGTGAATATATTCCGAACACAATCCTTTTTTAAAGATCGTAGTTTCATATATTTATTATAATTCAAATTTAAATTTCACCATTCACATAATCATTATTTAAGATTTTTTACAAAGGCATAAAAGTGCTTGTTTTATTTTAAAATTTAATATATTTAATCATTAGATCTCTTGCATAAATCAAAAAACAACCAATTTAGTGATTATTTTTCGTACCGATCAATAAGCCATATTCGGTTATCATTGTTGCATGAACTACTCAAAAGTAAAAACATTGCCAAGCCAGCAGT
>NZ_VPDH01000071.1:0-17165 GCF_013417785.1 Acinetobacter sp. YH12227
TGTTCAAATGGCTATTCTACGTTTGATTGGTTTTGGAAAAAAAGAAGAATTTAAGAAAGTGCTAGCAATTTTAAGAAAGAAAAAGCCTGATAGGACAAGGATCCTATGAAATTTGTCGTGTACAGAGTTAAAAGACTTAAAAATCAATAAACCCTCAAAAGAAGAACAAACCCAAATCGCTTCTTTTTTATCGGCAGTGGATGAAAAGATTACTCAACTCTCGCAAAAGCATGAGCTTCTTAGCCAATATAAACAAGGTATGATGCAAAAGCTGTTTAGTCAGCAGATTCGTTTTAAAGCAGATGATGGGAGTGCGTTTGGGGAGTGGGAGAATAAAAAGTTAGGTGATATTTGTGCGCATTTCCAAAGTGGAAAAACGATTACATCTGCATCGATTTCAGAAGTTGGCGACTACCCTGTATATGGTGGAAATGGCTTAAGAGGCTTTACTGATAGTTATACGCATGAGGGTGTATTTGCTCTTATTGGAAGACAGGGAGCATTATGTGGAAATATCAATTTAGTTAATGGAAAAACATTTATCTCTGAACATGCTATTGCTGTTCAAACTAATATAAATAGTAGTACAGAATGGCTTTCTAGATGGCTTGATTTTATGAAGCTGAATCGTTTTTCTGAGTCATCCGCTCAAGCAGGTTTAGCAGTAAATAAATTAGTAAAATTTGATATAGCTGTACCTTGCCTAGAAGAGCAAACCAAAATTGCTAACTTTTTATCTGCAATTGACCAAAAAATTGAAGTCGTAGCACAGCAAATTGAACAAGCCAAACAGTGGAAAAAAGGTTTGTTACAGCAGATGTTTGTTTAAATATCTATCAATAAAACCCAGCCATCTGCTTGAAAGACTTTGAGGGTAAAACATCACAGTATGTTTCGAGCTTCAATCAGATGGATTTCATTTAGATCACCGTAATTGAATAAAAAATTAGAGAAAGAGATGTCTTTACAAAGCGAAGCTCAACTTGAAAATGAACTCATTGAACAACTCAAACAGCTCGGCTACAACCAAGTTGATGTCAAAGATGAGTTTCAATTGCTGAGCAACCTCAAAATTCAAGTTGAACGTGCCAATGGCATCGCTTCTTTCACTACAAATGAATGGGCTCAAGTCCTGAATCATCTTAAAGCAGGCAACAGCTTCAACTGTGCCAAGGTATTGCGTAATCGCTTTCCTGTGAACTTTGATGATGGATCTACACGCCACATTGATTTTTTATTTGCTGATCCTACGAAAAACATCTATCAAGTGACCAATCAAATCGCGATTGATCACAGTGCAACGAATGGGCACACCAGTCGCTTCGATGTCACTTTGCTCATCAATGGCCTACCTTTAGTCCAAATCGAGCTAAAACGCGCAGGTGTCGAGCTTCCTGAAGCCTTTAATCAAACCCAACGCTATGCCAAAGTCGCTTATAGTAGCGGAGCAGGTCTGTTTAATTACATCCAACTGTTTGTCATCAGTAATCGTGACCACACTCATTACTATTCAACAGGCACCAGTAATTTCGAATTTACCTTCCCTTGGGCAGATTTTGACAATAAGCACATCCATAAAATCGATATCTTTGCCGAAGCCTTTTTAAACCATCAGCACATTACCCAAATGCTGACTGAATACATGGTGATCTTGGAAGTTGAAAAGCGTTTGATGGTGCTACGCCCCTATCAAATCTATGCGGTACAGCAGATTATTCAACGTGTGCAACATTCGGAGCAAAATGGCTATATCTGGCACACCACAGGCTCTGGAAAAACCCTGACCTCATTTAAAGCCAGTCAATTGATCATGCGCTTGCCTGAAGTTGAAAAGGTTCTGTTCGTGGTGGATCGCAGTGATCTCGACACTCAAACAGTACGTGAGTTTAATGCCTTCAAAAAAGACAGTGTTGATACCACCAAGAATACAGGCACATTAGTCACTCAATTGGGCCAAAAGCATGACAAATTGATTGTCACTACCTTACAAAAGCTCAATATTGCGATTAGCTCTGATCGTTATAGCGATCAGATTGGCTATCTCAAAGACAAAAAAGTCGTGATCATTTTTGATGAGTGTCACCGTAGCCAATTTGGCGATACCCATCGCAATATCAAACGCTTCTTTAATCAAGCACAAATGTTTGGTTTTACAGGAACGCCAATTTTTGAGAAAAATAGCCAACTGAAAATTGACTCGAAAGCAGTCACCACCAATGCCCTGTTTGACGAATGCCTACATAAATACGTGATTACCGATGCTATTCGTGATGGTAACGTCTTACCTTTCCAAATTGCTTATCTAGGTAAATACACCAGTAACGGCATCGAAAATAGCGACAACTATGAAGAAGATGTTGAAGGAATTGATACCAAAGAGCTGTTTGATAACCCTGCTCGCCTCGAAATGATTACCCGATATATCCTGGATAATCACCATATCAAAACCAAAAATAAAACCTTCACCGCGATGTTCTGTGTCAGTTCCGTTGAAGTCCTGACCCAGTACTACGAACTGTTCAAAAAAGTACAGCAAGAAAAACAGCAACAAGCTGAAGAACAAGGTGGGATTTACACCCCATTGACCATTGCCACGATTTTTTCCTTTGCAGCCAATGAAGAACTCAAGGTCGAAGATCACAGTGGTTTAATTGAAGAAGAGTCTGCGGATATCCCGACCAGGATAAGCCAATCCAATCGAGACAAGCTCGATCAATACATTGCTGAATACAATGCCAAGTTTGGCCAGAACTACAATTCAGGCGATGAGTTCTACGCTTACTATCGTGACATTGCCAATCGGGTACGCAAAAAAGAAATTGATATCCTGCTTGTGGTGAATATGTTCCTGACTGGTTTTGACTCAAAACCACTCAACACCCTGTATGTCGATAAGAACCTTAAATATCACGGTCTAATCCAAGCCTTTTCACGTACTAACCGTATTCTGAACGCAGACAAACCATTCGGTAATATCCTGTGCTTTCGTAACCTAAAACAAGCTACAGACCAAGCCCTCACCTTATTCTCAAACAAGGATGAAGCACAAAAAATTGTCCTAATCCCAAGTTTCGATAGCATTAAAGAAAAGTACAATGCTGCGGTTGCCCACTTACTCAGTATTGCCCCAGATCCGGACCAAGTACCCAATACGCTAGAAACTGAAGAACAACAATTGGAATACGTCAAAGCCTTCCGTGAGGTAATGCGGATCAATGCACAATTGGAAAACTTTGTAGAGTATGACCAAGATAGTACCGATTTAAACAAAGCAGAATTTCAGAAACATACCTCACAGTACAAATATCTGTACAACAACGTCCGTGTGGTCCAACCTAAAGACAAAGTATCGGTCCTCAATGACGTCAATTTCCAACTTGAACTGATCCACCGCGATACCGTAAATGTCGGTTATATCCTGAATTTACTGCAATCGGTGGTTAATCATAAAGATCCTGAAAAGAAGCAGCAGTATCGTTCCCAGGTACAAGATATCATCTCGACCAATCACAATTTGTACGACAAACAAGAGCTGATTCAAAAGTTTCTAGATGAAAACATTCCACGGATGGCCAATGGTCAAAGTGTTGAAGAGGCCTTTGCTCAGTTTTGGGATGTAGAAAAAGAAAAAGCTCTGGATGAACTATGTCAAAAAGAAGCCATCAAGCCTGAGATATTTAAAACGGTGCTCAGCCAATATGAATACACTAAACGTTTACCTAACCGTGAAGATGTCAAAGACTTACCGATTAATCGTCCTAAGATCTCAGAACGGAAGACCCTGATGAATACCTTAGTTCTCAAAACTCGAAACTTTATTGAAAAGTTCTATCGAGGTTTATAAACATCCCAGAATCAAAAAATGCCTGAAGTTCAGGCATTTTTTACATCATTATTCATCGCTTAAAAATAATTAGAAAACGAGAGTTTTAATCTTTTGAATACGATTTAATTTTTTCAAAAATTGGATAGAAATCCAATCCCTCATCTTTCATCGTAGAAATCAGCGCAACAATTACAGCGATATGTGTAGGCACGACACCTTGTTTACTATAGTTCGTAATTGAATTAGGTTTCATGTCCAATAATTCAGCAAATTCTTTAATAGAAAGCCCTGCTTTACCGATAAGACGTTGAAATTCAGTATATGGCATTGGAGTAAATTTATAGAAATGGTGTTTTGAAATTATAGCATAGGGTTATATTTACATAAAAACACATAAAATTATGTGGCAAACACATAAAATTATGTGTTATAAATAGCTTATCAACTAATCTATTTACCATCTATATAGGAGAAATCATTATGTATTCATACCCTAATGCAAATACTGAAAAGAAAATTGCTCTGATGATCATCAATGACTTTTTCATTCAAAAAGCAAATGAACTTTGGATTTTTTTACAACTCGATCAGTGTTTTAACGATTATGAAGCAACACTGATTTGGACTCGACGGTATCTAGAGGAACATCCTGAAGGTGAATACAGCGATATTCAAAAGGCATTCCTTTCTTGCTTCCCAGACAATTTCTTTAACTTCGACTAGTAATTTAAGGATAGCCTTTTCTGTTTTGTAGCACTTTAAATCAGAATATAGGTCATACGAGAGAAAAAATTACATATAAAAAGCCCTTAATGATGAAGGGCTTTTTTTACATCTAAAACGAATACAAATTAAAACCAAAATAGAATTAATTTAGTTTCAAATTAGTTTCTATTCTTCACTCAGTTTCTTCAAAGCAAAGCGGATAATTCCATTATGCGTTTGGCCATACTTTTCGGCCAATTCAACCAACAATTGATACTCATGTTCATTCATAGGAATTGTGTGTGTCTTGAATTTCCTAGGGGCTTTAGGATCTAGCTTTGTCACCTTTTGCTCATCTGCACCATTGATGAAAGAATCCATGTCAGGAGAGTTTGGTTTACTGATTTCTCTCTTCTTGATCATGCTAATAACTCCTTCATGAACGCCTCAAATTCGTCAACTGCTTTTGGGTTATTGGATTCAACTACACCTTTCCCTTCTGCTGCTACATCGCGATAAACCTTTCTGTCATGGATTACTGCAGATAAGGCCGTGAACGCAGGAAAATCTGCTAAATACTCATTTGCTTGTTGTACTTCTGATACAGATGGATTCGTAGGAGCTAAGGTGAGTAACCCAAATGGTTTGAGTTCTTCATTAAATGACTGTGCCTGATCTATGACTTCAGAAAGATGAGGTAAGGTATCCAGGTCAAATTGTGAAGGTCTAAATGGCACTACAAGATAATGAGCTGCCAACATTGCTGTTCTAAGCTCTTTACTGTCATGTCCTGCTACATCTACAACAACATAGTCATAACGGCTATTTAAGTCTTTCAGTGTGTTCTTGATGTCTCCATATCGTTGCACACAATGTACCTTAGGGAGATTTGTTTCATCTCTGTCCTTAACCCAGTTAGCTGAACTCTGTTGAGGATCTGCATCAACTAAAACAATGTCTTTGTTATGTTTAGCAAGATAAGTTGCTATATTGATGGCTATTGTGGATTTCCCACATCCACCTTTTTGGCTTCCAATTAAGATGATCATTTTACTTGTAATTTGTAACTAATTTGAATCTAATATAGTTATATTTTAGATTGATGTAAAGAATAGGTAAAAAATTAATAAATTCTTATTTAGTATAAGTCTACGTTTTCCCACCTATATGGAAATCGTTCTTTCATTTATCTTCATAACTGTAAATGGATACTCGTAAAACAAAAAATACTCTTAATTTTTAAACAATAACCGTTTTTATTTTTAAATACTTTTAATAATTTTATTTTTAAGACCTCTGCAAGCCTTATATAGCAAGCATTTCAGAGGTAATAAGTCTACGTTTTCCCACCTTTAAGTCTACGTTTTCCCACCTTTAAGTCTACGTTTTCCCACCTTTAAGTCTACGTTTTCCCACCTTTAAGTCTACGTTTTCCCACCTTGTGTCTACATGTGTAATTGATGTATCCTAATGCTATAATTAAAGGAAAAGATCCCAATAGTGAAAAATGATCTAGTCGTGAAGGATAACGCATTAATCAATGCTAGCTATAATCTGGATACAACAGAACAGAGACTGATTTTATTGGCAATTGTTCAAGCAAGAGAGTTAAGCAAGAATGTGGATGCGAATAGTCTTCTAGAGGTCCATGCTCATCATTACATGAAGCAATTCAATGTTGATAAGCACGCAGCCTATGAGGGGCTTAAAAACGCTGCTAGCAATCTCTTTGAGCGAAAATTCAGTTATAAGGGAATCCATGAGGGAACCCAGCAGGAAAAGATCGTCAAATCACGTTGGGTATCCAAAATAGCCTATGTTGATTCTGCAGGTATCGTAGAACTCACTTTTGCGCCTGATGTCATTCCATTAATTACGCAGCTTGAGAAGTCATTCACTGCTTATGAACTTAAGCAAATTAGCTCTCTTACAAGTAAGTATGCGATTCGCCTTTATGAGTTACTGATTCAATGGCGTAGTGTGGGAAAGACACCTATATTTGATATTGATGACTTTCGCTTCAAGCTTGGGTTAGCTAAGGGTGATTATGCGAAGATGGCAAACTTTAAGGTTCGAGTACTCGATATAGCATTAAACCAAATCAATGAGCTCACAGATATCACAGCTTCTTATGAACAACACAAAGTAGGGCGTACGATCAGTGGTTTCTCATTTACATTCACTGCTAAGCACCAACCTAAGGAAGTTACCCATACGAAGCCTAAGAAGCTCTCAGATAAGCAAATTCAATTCTTTGCCAATAAGCTAGCTCACTATGATCCATTTGCTAGTCAGAAAGCTGCAGTAGGTGAGAGTTATGCTGATCTTGAGAAAAGACTTCTGCTTGAACTACAAGATGAGAAGTTCATTCAAAAGTACAATGAGGTATTTAAGGAACTTGGTTTAGAGGTATAAATACAACTAAAATACATCTAATTTAAAATCAATATAATTTTATTTTAGTTGTTATTTAGTGGTAGAAATTAGACAGAGGCTGCAAGTCCTTTTGCCAAGTGCTCTGCTTACTCAAGTACAGTTTCTGTAGCCAGTAATGCCATATCATGTGGATAGTCATAATGCTTAAGCAAATGAATGGCGGACGCCTAATATTTCAATTTTACAGTTGAAACTGCCTTATTTTTTTATTGCAGATACACTGGTGTATATCACCCAAGTGGATGCTTTTGTCATTACCGCAAAAATCCACTACCTGGTACAATTTTTGGTGGGTGTTTTCCGATTAATATTTTGGTTGTTTGAGATAATATTGTTCGTGATTTACGCTCTTTGGATTTGATTAATAAATCAATTGTTATAATTGCTTTAACATTAATATTTAGTTCGGCTCATGCTAATTCTAAGATAGAAAATACTATGCGCTTAGCTGCTCAAGGGAATGCGGAAGCTCAGTACGAAATTGGGGTGCGATACGGTATGGTAGACTTTTACATCAAGACTATCTCAAATCATTTGAATGGTTATCTAAAGCTACAAATCAAGGTTATACGGATGCCCAAAATGCTCTAGGTGGGATTTATGCAAATGGTCATGGTTGTGATAAAGATTACGTCAAAGCGAATTACTAGTATCTAAAAGCTTCTAATGGTGGTAAATCTAGCAGTTCATATAATCTTGGTTTGAGCTATAAAAATGGTTGGGGTGTAAAACAAGATTATGCAAAGGCTTATGAATTATTTAATAAATCTGTTGAGCAGGGTCGAGGTGAAGAGGGAGCCGGTGCGCTTGTAAATCTAGCCTATATGTATATGTCAGACACGGTAGTCGAGAAAAATTATAATAAAGCCTTTGAACTTTTAAGCAAAGCAGTCAAGATGGAAAAATCCGAAACTAATTCGACTGAGGCGCAAGCGGTCGCTCATTATAATTTAGGAGTTCTCTATGAGCGGGGGGGGGATGCCTCAAGATTATTCAAAAGCCTAAGAGCATTTTTTACATTCAGCTAAGAATGGGAATATAGCAGCACACAAGCAATTAAGTTCTTATAATTCCAATGGTCTGCGTATCACTCAAGAGTACATCAATAGTAAATGACGCTCGAATATTGAATCACGAGGCTTTATGCCCCATTAGATAAAAAAGCCCTCAATTGAGGGCTTTTTTATAAATTAGTTCCAGTGGATGTTACCGTTTCCCTCAAACCGGCAGTTAGCCAATAAGTATTGCGTAATCACTTCGGTTGAAAGCATGTGATCGTAATAGTTGGTATAGATATTCAATAGCCCACGATTCAATTCTTCTAGGAATGCTTTGGTTGCTGTTTCATACGGTTCAATGTCGTGACGGAACTCTTTACCTAAGCGGTCATGCTCAAGATCATCGATATAGCCATCGCTCAAGATAAAGGTGTAACCGATTTATTTACTCTTCTTTAAAAATTCTTTTAAATTGTCAGCAGTAATACCGCTGAAATTATTTTCTTGGAGAAAGGTCAGAACATCATCTATTGTTGCACCCAATTTGAAAAGATGAAGTAAAGTTTGCTTATGTTGAGTCAGCAGTTGATTCCGAGTTTTCGTCTTTTCCTTCATTTTTTCTATATGAAGCAGCAAAATACTCTCAAATTTCTTAGAGTCATTTTCACTATATATTTTTTCATTCTTCTCAAAATATTTTGAAGAGCGAACAACAGATGTTTTTGCGATTTCAGGAGATGGTGTGGGCGAAAAACCAGGAGATTTATGATTTGAATCCTGTGTCTCAAGCTCTAAAAGATTCTGATTTTGCATTAGATTTTTCCTACAAAAATAAATATACAACCTCATTATTTGCAACATTCATTTTTATGAGTATGGCAAAAAGCAACTCTTTTTGAATTTTAAAATCTCTCAAAAAAGGTACTTTTTGCGATAAGAAAAAAACTAAAAAAATCGCATTATTTTTATCATATTTAGCCAATATCATGACTGCTAAAAAGGTACAGGATGGGACAAAAGATATCTTTTGTCCAAATACAAATCTCGAGCTCGCGATGCTCGGTCTCAATTTGCTTACAATAGAAAAAATGAATAGAAAAGATGCTTTTAAAAAACAGATGTTGATTCATCTGACTGAAGATGAATTTAAGCAAATTCAAGATGCCTGTAAGCAGGCATCTTTGACGCAGTTTGACTACTTACGACATAAACTGTTGAGTACTTCGATCATCGGATTTATAGCACCAAATGACATTCATAATGTTCGCTTGCTCGGATTTATGCTCATAAAAATATTTAAAGAATTGGATGATTTAGAACAAGTTAAGTATGAGGTCGAACAGATTAAACAGGTGGTGCAAGAAGTAAAAATGCTCGTTCGTAAACTAAATGATGAGTTTGAAAAACGATGATTATTAAAGTTATAGAAAATACGACTGGAACATCTTCAGTAGAACAACGTGTGAATGGTCTGTCTGATTATATTCATGATCCCAAACCCTCACGCACTGATCTTTTATCAGATTACATTCATCAACTTCATCCAAGTGTTGATTTGAGTTCGATCGAGAAATGTGTTTATTCAAACGCTAGAAATTTTTTAGATGATGATCCGCAACAGCAAAAGCTAGAAATGTCACAAACTGCCAGTTTGAACAGCAAAGTGATTGACCCAATTGTTCATATCATCGGTAGCTTTAAAAAATTTGAGGTACCGACCATTGAACAATTAGAAGAACAAATCGACATTATCTCAAAACATCTGAAGGCAAAGGATCTGCAAATGCAGTACGCGGTGCATTTGGATACAGATAATGTGCATTTTCATTTGATCATCAATAAAGTGCATCCATTTTTAAAAAATAAGAATGGTGAAAATAAAGTAATCGATCTAGGAGAGGGCTGGCTCTATAAATCATTACAGCGTGCTGTCGCTGAAATTGAAGCAAAACAAGGCTGGGAGCCTGAACCAAATTCGATGTATATCTATGATCTCGAATCGAAAAAATGCAATGAAAATCCAAATTACATCGCTCAACCGAATGCTGAAAAAGTAAGTAGTAGAATTCGAGATCAAGAACATCGGCATCAAAAAAAAAGTGACATCACGGCAGGAATCATCCATGGCCAACAAAACATACAGCAAGTTAATAGTGTTATTCAGCATGTATTAAATAGTTCAGATTGTTGGCGAACATGGCATGAAAAACTTGCTTCACAGGGAATTTATTACGAAAAAAAGCGCAATGGTGCTATTTTCAATGTTAAGTTTGGGCAATATCATGAGCAAACGTTTAAAGCATCCCTATTTTGTAATAAAGCCACGACCCTAAAAAATTTAGAAAAAAAATGGGGTGACTTTGAAACAAGTATGATGCCTGTTTCCAATGCAATTTTCAGAAAAAAATCAGCTACATCTACACCGTATAAGTTTAATGATCAACATCCGTACCATCTTTTTGAGCGACAAGATTTTTTAGTTCAAGATTTACATGAGCAATATCTCAAGCTTAAAAATAAAAAAGATTCGATTACTTCATTACGTAAATCTACCTACAAAGAAGTTCATTTTGAAAATGAAATTTATCAAAATAATAAAAATCAATGGTTAAAATCATTTAAAAAAACGTATCCAAATCAATCTACGCAGAGCATTTTTACACTTCTGCATTATCAAAATCAGGCAGAACAAACTCAACTTAGAAAATTACAGAGAGAGAATTTTAGCCAATCTCATGAAAAATTAAGTCAAAAAGTCTTGCAAGATACACAAGCTAAATTCTCATTGCTTCAAAAATTTAGTTCTTCAAAAATTACCTCTTATGCCGATTTTTTAAAATATATATCGCCTCTGCATCATCTATCGATACAGCAACAGTTTTTATTGGATCAACGACAATATCGAAACTTTATTCGACAAGATAATCCAAAAATTAAAACCGCGAAGATCATTTATGACCAGCATCAGCCCAACGAGCCCATCGCGATTCAAAATCAGTATGGAATTTTGGTATTCAGTAATTATTCTGTTCCACGCCTTTATCAATGCATACAACATCTCGACTCAAATGCGAAAGCCACTCCAACTGGTCTACCAGAATTTAAAAAGTTATATGCAGTCGCTTTACAATCATTTGAAAATGACGAGAAACTTGTTGATATAAATGAAAAAAGAGTATTGCCGAGTCTTAAAAAATTGTCGCAATCTGGATTGGAAGCATGTTTTAACTTAATTTTTAAAAAATTTATATCAGAGAGTCAGAATCAAAGTACCGCACTTGTGAAAACAAGTATGCTTTTAAATTGTTGTGATATAGATTTGATGAAACTGCAACTCACGTTAAAAAATTGTGTAGATAGCAATATTATTTCAGGCTTCAACGAAAAAAGTCAGAAGATACTGATACAAAGAGTGAATAACTTAATACAAACTCAGTCGACTGAGCTAAATAAACAATATTTTAATTCAAAAGAGATCGAATACTGTTGGAAACTATATTTAAACCTAGAATCAGTACTAGATGCATCTGTAAGCCAACAGCATCCGAAGATGAGACCCATTTATTCTTCTCCTGGATCTGATCTGAGATTAATCCCAAAAAATGAAACAAATAAAAACTATCAGCGTTCTGAAAGCTTATCTGAACTAGATTATTTACAGATTCAACAGTATTTTGAGTATCGTCAAAATAGTAATTTAAAGAAGAAAAAAGAAAATAAGTTATCAAATACACTAGATTCTCAAGATCCGAAAATCACAGAAGATCAAAACAAGAAACAGAAATATTTTTCTCATAATAAATATGCAATTGAATACAAATTTGGGCAAAAGTTTTATATAGATCAGCGAAAAGTTGCTTTTTTTGAGAGAGATAATTCACCAGAAATTATAGTCGTGAGTGAACAAAAAAAGCATATTGAGGATGCACTCTTACTTGCTCTAGATAAATTCGGGTCAGTTCTAGTATCAGGAACAGATGATTTTAAAAGGCAAGTTCAAGAGATTGCACAATTAACAAAAATAGAAATCACATTTGATATTGCGCCCGCGGAAGAAAAAAATCATGTTAATGAAGAAGAATTTGCCAATAAAAACGTGGAAATAGTGGATGATTCTTTAGATCCGATACCTGCAACTCAGATACAAGAAAATACAAGCATTAATGATTGTAATTCTAATAAAAACAAACATTTATTTTTGGTTGGTGATCGTGATTCTTCAGTGGAAATAAATGATTCTTCAGATTTTTGCTTATAATTTTATTAAACAAAATGAATGAATTTTGGTGTATAAAGTTTATACATTACGTGAATATTACGTTATAAATATATCTACCTACGGTAACAACTGACTCTCAATTAGATGATTAGGTTTGTTGTTTAGTCGCAGGAAGAGAAGTCACTCTTAATTAAAAGACATGAATCTAGAGCTTTTTTTTCATGTAATTTTTAGTTAAGGGTGCATAATGTCTGAATCAACAATATATAGTTACTTTCTTAATGATATTTTAGATGAAATTACATACAGTTCATCGGATATTATTTCTATATCTGTTAAAAAAAATTATTTTGAAAACTTAGACGAATATTGCAATCGTGTTAGTTCAATTCGATTTTTTACATATAAATATAAAAATTATAAATACTATAGGGTAATCAATGGTTTAATTAGTAGCCACTCTATAGAAAATAAAGAAAATTTGATTACTTTAAGATCTGATTTGAACAATTTAATAAGTAAATCAGATCTAATAACGAAGAAGTTATATCTTAGAAAAATTTTTTTACAAAAAAATAGATAATTGCCAAAAAAAATTCTAATCATAGTCAAAAAGAACTAAATTTTATTCGATTAAGGTGATGTAAAATTTTAGACACTGTTGCAAATAGCCGCTGATGGTAAACTGAAGATTATTTAATAATTCATTTAGTTTGATTTTTATTTAGTTCTATTTTAGTTTTTATTAAGTTTTAAATTAGTTTAATCAGAAGATGGTTATATGTGTCTAGAATTTTGGTGGCTATTCAGTATTCGGCTTCTTGAAGTACAGCAAGTTCATCTGCATGTGCGTTATATTCATCTATGTTTTCGAGCAAGTCAGCCTCCGAAAATGGGAATTTTTTCGGATCTTCGGAGTTGGTCATAATCTTCTGTTCCATTGATAATGAAGATAATTATTAACTAAGTAGAGTTAGCTAATAACACTACATATTCTAATTGAGACTTACATAACAATCAGAATATATAGTGTTAGAAAAAAATCGCCTATGCGATTGCTTACTAGCTGTTTAAGAAAAAATATCTTAATTAATCATCAGGTTAATATATTTTTAGGAAAAAAACAAAAAAACATTCATGGGAATAAAATTTTTTTATATTCAATAGTTTGAGTAAGCCACCGTTTTATTCCCAAGTAGAAATTTCCTATACAGACTCTCTACTTTGGGGTTACAGGCGAATTTCGTATAAGAAATTTTATGTAAAGTAGATAGTTGAAAGGCCCATGAATAGAAAATTTCGTATAACGCCCATTATGTTAAATAAGAAAATTAGTAATTTATTTCTTATATTATTTATAGGCAGTATTATTAACCCACAATCCTAGCTTCGTAATAAAGCAAGTATAATCATCCTCAACGTCAAAGCTGTAAGTTTTTAATCGGAATGTCTCTGAGAGAACGTGAACACTTTCACCATTAACACATATTGGACTAGGTACATTATCATCACCTATACATGCGATAGGTCCTTCTAAGCCATATTCGATAAAAGTAAAATATTCAACATTATCAATATCAAAACCTTTTTTATCCGCATTAAATATATTGCTAGGATGGTAACTTCCAGCCACATTTTCCATACTTGTTTTTCGTAATGGATTCACCATAAAAACAAGACCAATGATTTCTTGATCAGATGTTTCTATAGCTTGACCGTTCTTCAACTCATCCAAGCGCGTCCATCCAATATTCTTAACCCAGAATGTCTGATTAGACCTCAGCATATGACTGACCATTTTTCCTTTGCGAGAAAGTTGCAATAATTTGCTTTTATTTAATTTTGATAAATCTGTATTTGCTTTAATTTGGAAATAGGTTAGCTCCCAAATCTCACTATTCTCACAAGTAGATATTCTTATAACAGGTTTATAGCATAACTCTCCGTCACCATTTTTCGGCTTTGACAGTACTAAATCTCCGACTTTAATGTTCTGAATGGCGATTAAACCTTTGTCTGTATTTATACGTGTTCCAGCAGGAAAACCAGCTCCTGAATTAAGATATGAGTCCATAAGTCTCTCTTATATTTTTAATTTGATGATTAGTGAGCTTTCCTAAAATTAACATAATACACGTTATACGAATTGATTAGATATTTATCTTACATTTCAATGATATAGTGAATACTTTGTAGCCCATCTCCCCCAAGATGGGCTTTTTTTATTGATTCACCACGTTCCACGATTCTAAGTTATTTTACTTTAGTGAATTCTTTAAAATCTGCTTTACGAATCATTGCATGAATACCTTTAGTTTTATCGACAACTTGAGACACTTCAAAATCAGTAGCTGCACTTAAATAGGCATAGGCAATTTCCTCAGCAATCCCATACTCACTCACCAAAAAACGAATAGCCTCACGTGTTGATTTACGCATCGCTTCATCTAAGTCTTCATCTAAACCAGGGGTAATCCAAAATTCTGCATTTTCACCTAATGGCTGGCTTAATAAATTTCCTGGAATCTTATCCTTACCTGCTTTTAAGACCGAGATCTTGAAGGTAGCCCGTGCTGAACCTTCCAATGCAGTTAAAGCCACTTCACCATCGCCCTGAACAAAATGGCTGTCACCCGTATAGAACAATGCACCTGGTACTTGTACTGGATAGTATGCAGTTGCTCCTGCACTTAAATCATTAATATCGATATTACCCCCATAAAAAGATGGTGGAACAGAGTGCACAGGCTCACTGGTATTTGCTGCAACCCCCATAGTTCCCATAAATGGACTTAAAGGAAAACGAATTGCTTTACCAGATTCTGTCTTAAGTATCCCTTCCCAAACACCTTTGGCATTTTTTTCAATCGGTGTAAAAATAGATACATTGCCATAGGCATCAGGGTTTGCAGCTGATGCATGCTCATGTTTGATGCGCTTAGGAAATTCAGGCAAAGTACCTTTACCATGACGATTTGAAATCACTCCATAAGGAACACGTGGTTCAACTTTTAAAATTTCAACTTTTAAAATATCTCCTGGCATTGCTCCTTCTACATATAAAGGGCCTGTAATAATATGCGGACCATCTTTATGAAAGTCATGTTTAAGTTTCGAATCGGTAATCAATTTGGCTTCAGCCAACACATGCTCAGGTTTTACCCCTTTAGAAGTAAAATATTTTTCTGCATTACGTCCCTGATCTTCCAATAAACCTTCATGAGAGACGGTATCGAAAGTTACTACGCTACCAGATGGTACAGTGAGAACAGGTTTTGCTTCCTTATTGGGCAGATAACCCCAGGTGATAGTATTTAAAGTACTTGGAACATAGTAATTCCCTTTATATTCACCGCTCTTAAGTAAAGTCGGTTTATTTTCTAGCTGCTTTAATATCTTAAATTCTTCTGCATATACACTCGTAGGAAGCCCAAAACTTGAGACTATTGCCAAAGATAACACCAAAGGTTTTAACATTCTTTTTAATTCCATGAAAAATAAACATGAGATATTTAATGCAATCTAAATGCCAATTCAGGAACAACAAAGAAAAGAGGATAAAAAATTTTATTGATTATTAAAGTTTCCCTAAAATTAATATAAAAAATACGTTATACAAGAAATTCTAAATTAATTTCAATTACTTGTTTAGTTTTATATAACTAGATCATTCCTATTCGAGCTTTCTTACCTTCCATGCGTAATATCTGATAAAAGTTTCTCGAATTTGATCAGCTTTATTGCTTAATCAGAGCTAATGGACTAATTAATTTTTCAATCTCTGAAAAATAAGAACAGGCTTTGTAGTTAAAATATGTATTTTTAGACTATACCCTAAAATTACATTTTAAAAGTTCTTAAAAACATGTACCATTTAAATGTTTTTTAATCATAAGTAACATGTAACTTTGGTATTAAAGATTTATAATTTACGAAATTGTTCATTTTTATCCAATTGGGGCGTAAAAAGTGAAAGGCCAAAAAGTAGGCTATGTGCGAGTGAGTTCGGTCGAGCAAAATACGGGACGTCAACTTGAGGGAATTGAAGTCGACCGGATTTTTGTTGACCGTGCTTCAGGTAAAAATACCGACCGACCGAAATTTCAGGAAATGTTGAATTATGTCCGGGAAGGAGACCGGGTGATAGTACATTCCATGGATCGTTTTGCGCGAAGCTTAAAAGATTTGGTGACTGAAGTGGATAAACTGGTCAAACGAGGGATTGCCATCCAGTTTGTAAAAGAAAATATTACTTTTACGGCCCAATCCACCCCGATGGATAATTTGATGCTGCAACTGATGGGTGCTTTTGCACAGTTTGAACGTGAGATCATTTTAGAGCGGCAAAAGGAAGGAATTAAACTTGCCTCTTCTCAAGGGAAGTACAAAGGCCGGGTACATAAATTGAAACCTGATCAGGCTGAAGCTTTGCGACAAGACTGGAAGGAAGGGAAGTACCCTTCAAAAATGGCATTAGGCCAGGCATTTGGAATTAGTCGCCAAGCGGTATATCGGTATTTAAAAGCCGGGAAATAACTCAATTGAAATTGGCGACTATATTTAGTTTAGCTTATGAAAATCGTGAAACGTTGATTAAATAATAAGTGCAGAAAGCAAAGAGTTACTAATTTTATACAATATAAGTTTTTGATTTATAATTAATTAACTCGATTGCAATCTAGCTTTTTCAGCAACGATTTATCTTTTTTAAAATAGTATTAATTTATTTTTTTGAGAACAAACCTTAACAAAATTACAAGTTTGTAATTTTGTCGTCATTCGGATGTATATATTTACTCATTATTATAAGTAAAGATTTTTTTGGTCCAAGATATGATTAGATTCAATAATATGGGCACTGTTGCAAAGTTAGCGATGAGGCAGCCTTTTGTCTTATTCAAAGGCCTTACATTTCAAAAACTCTGCTTACCAGGCGCATTTCGCCCAGGGGATCACCATAATAAAATGCTGAGGCCTGGCC
>NZ_VPDH01000006.1:0-71503 GCF_013417785.1 Acinetobacter sp. YH12227
TGTCTGCTAGTCTTTATCGATGATGCCACAGGCAAATTGCAGCATTTACGCTTCTGTGAATCAGAATCAGCCTTTGACTATATGATTTCGACACGCTTGTATGTTGAACAGCATGGTAAGCCTTTAGCGTTTTACAGCGACAAACATTCAGTCTTTAGGGTGAATCAAAGCAGCAAGAAAGACAGCAAGATTACCCAGTTTGGACGCGTACTCAGTACCCTCAATATCGATATCATCTTCGCTAACTCCCCTCAGGCCAAAGGACGGGTGGAACGGGCCAACAGAACCCTTCAGGACCGTCTGATTAAGGAGATGCGCCTGGAAGGTATCAGTTCGATTGCAGATGCGAATAAGTGGTTACCCTGCTTTATTGAGCAGTT
This sequence comes from Acinetobacter sp. YH12227, assembly GCF_013417785.1. NCBI lineage: Bacteria > Pseudomonadati > Pseudomonadota > Gammaproteobacteria > Moraxellales > Moraxellaceae > Acinetobacter > Acinetobacter sp. YH12227. The sequence goes on from NZ_VPDH01000006.1 coordinate 381, forward strand.
CAATCTCAAGTTTGCAAAGATGGCCTTTAATCCTAAGAACTTACACCGCTCTGCCACCGAAACAGCTGAGCAATTAGATGATATTTTTACCTGGCGAGAGCCACGTAGAGTCACCAATAGCCTGACCATTACTTATGATAAATGTGTATATCTCCTGGAGAGTACAGAAGAAAACCAGAGGCTGATTGGTAAATATCTTGAGTTTCTAGAATACCCGGATGGTACTGTAGCCATCATGCATGAAGGCCGGAAGATCAATTACAGCATCTTCGATAAATTAAGTCAGCTCAACCAGCGAGAGATTGTTGAGAATAAACGGTTGGGTGCTGTTCTGAATCATATCCAACAACAGCATGAAGAACTGGAACAACAAAACAAACGCAATCGTTCTCAAAAGATGCCAAGCAGACGTGCACAGAAAACAGCAATTCAACAACGAAATCTGAATCCTGTGCTTGACTTGGAAATGTCCATATAGGACATTTCTATTTGGTTATTAGGTAGGACATTTCTACTTGGGAATAACAGTGAGCCAATTTCCTACGCTTTTTGCTTCGTGTAACAGCACTTATCTTAAGTATTTGCAGATATTAAGTCATTGTTTCTACAAATGAATACTGCTTGAGAGCAGTCATCTAAGCTATCCATTAAAATTTCATTCATTCTTTTTTTATGAAAACTAAGAGTGGCATTACTTCCAAATTCACTTTCTAAATCAGATGATAAAATTATAGTGCACTCATCATCCCTTAGCTAATTCCATAAGTTTTGAACTAATTGAACTAATGCGAATCCGATGTTGATTATCCACGTAATCCTCGATATGAATCTTATTACTGGACGCTTCAAACCCTGTTAGATCTCCGTAAACATCAGCTATGGCTTCGTAATTCACCTGCTCTAACCTATCTTTGTAAAAATTAAAGACAAGGCATCCAAATCCTCATAAAAGCCTTCTAGTATTATAAGTTCTAAAATTGAGGGAAGCTGGACATCATTTCTGGATAGAAAGAATGCATCCATTTGGGAACTTTGAAGTATCACTTATACACCTGGAATATTTTTGCTGTTATTGGAGTTAGATTTTTAGTATTTCTAAAATTAACATAATACACGTCATACGAAATTCTTCAAATTTTCCTATAATTATCAATACCCAATTAAAACTAGTTTCAGAGTACAGCGCTCTGCAACGGCTTTTTTGTGATTATTCACATTCCATACAACTTTGGCATTGAAACTAAGAATGTTCACTATAGCTAAACTTAAAAATCTCTAAGGAATTTTTATACCTGTGTCAAAAACTTATCAATAGCGAATTGTGCAATTTCTGCATCCTGAAAAGCCTTCACACCCGACACACCCATTGCACCCACCAACTGCCCTTCGTACATAATCGGCTCACCGCCTTCTAACATACCAGAGAAGCTATCCATAGTTAAAAAACCCATTTGACCGCCTTTAATAATGTCTTCAAATAGTTTTGATGGCCGACGACTAATCGCAGAGCATTTGGCTTTTTCCAAACACAAATTCGCTGTCATTGGAGAAGCCCCATCCATACGCTTCATTGCCAGTAAACTTCCCGTTTCATCGGTGACTGCAATACTGACATTAAAGTTTTGGCTCAACGCATATTGATAAGCTTGTTCCAACAAAAACTCGGCATCTGCAAGTGTCAAATAATGTTTGGTTTTCATGTTCAAATCCCTATGTTAAATAACTTCTGACAGCAAAAAAGCCCACATGACTGTGGGCTTCATTGTAAAGCAAATCACTTGAAACTTATTTCATTTCTGCAAAAGTTTCTTTCGCCATTTCAATAGTAAATGCAATATCTTCATCACTATGCGCGCTAGAGAAGAAGCCTGCTTCAAATGCTGATGGTGCAAGGTTAACACCACGTTTCAACATGCCATGGAAGAAAGTACGGAAGGCATCTACATCACATTTTAAAATTGAATCAAAACCAGTGATTTCAGTTTGATCTGTGAAATACAAGCCAAACATGCCGCCCACTTGTTGAGTGAAAAATGGAATGCCCGCTTCGTCAGCAGCAGCTTGTAGACCAGCAAGTAATGTTTCAAGTTTTGCAGTTAAAGCATCATAAAAACCTGGTTGGCGTAAATGCTTAAACATTTCAATACCAGCACGCATTGCTAATGGGTTACCTGACAATGTACCCGCTTGGTAGACTTTACCAAGTGGTGCGATGCACTCCATCACTTCACGTTTACCACCAAATGCACCAACTGGTAAACCTGCACCAATGATTTTACCTAAAGTCGTTAAGTCTGGCGTTACGCCATAATGTGCTTGAGCACCACCTAAACCAACACGGAAGCCAGTCATTACTTCATCAATGATGAAAACTGAGCCATGCTCATCACATACATCACGAATCGCTTGAAGGAAGCCATCAATTGGTTTAACCAAATTCATGTTGCCTGCAACAGGCTCAACAATCACACCCGCAATTTCAGAACCGAATTTAGCAAAGCATTCTTTCAACATTGCAATATCATTATACGGAAGCGTTAATGTGTGTTTAGCAAAATCGGCAGGTACGCCCGCTGAAGTAGCTTCGCCTTCACCTTTAGTCAAAAGACCAGAACCTGCTTTCACCAAAAGTGAATCTGAATGACCGTGGTAACAACCTTCAAATTTCACAATTTTATCACGCCCTGTATAACCACGAGCTAGACGGATAGCAGTCATCGTAGCTTCCGTACCTGAGTTGGTCATACGTACCAATTCAATTGACGGCATGATTTCACAAATAATGTCAGCCAAAGTGGTTTCGTGTACAGTTGGCGCGCCAAAACTTAAACCATCTACTGCTGCTTCTTGAACTGCTTTAATAATATCGGGTTGAGCATGGCCTAAAATCATTGGCCCCCAAGAACCGACATAATCGACATAACGCTTGCCATCAACATCATATAGATAAGCACCTTGTGCTTTTTCAATAAATACAGGTGTCCCACCTACCCCATTAAAGGCACGTACAGGAGAGTTGACACCACCTGGTATGTGTTTGCTGGCTTGCTTAAATAATTGCTCTTGCTTTGGAGATAAGCTCATGAATCAACTCAACTAAAAATAAAGAAAATCAAAAAAAATACAGCGAAAAATGTCTATTACTTAAAAAGTGCTGACCATTCATCAAGACGGTCGGGAATCAAATTCATTGGACGTCCTAATATATCACTAATCACCGCACAATAATCCGCGCCTGATTCAATCACAATTTTTGAATTTTCAACGGTTAGACCGCCAATTGCACAGATTGGTACATTTAATTGTTGTTTGGCTTGTTTCAACGTTTCTAAACCAATATTACCTGCTTCAGGTTTGGTATCAGTTGCATAAATTGCACCAAATGCCACATAGTTTGCACCATCAGCAATTGCTTGTTCTGCAAGTTGCAATGAGTTATTACAGCTACGGCCAATTAATACGCCTTCTGGCAAACGTGCCACAGCATCCACAATAGAGCCGTCATCTTGCCCTAAATGCACACCTAAACCATATTTTTCTGCTAAATCTAAATCATCATTAATTACAAAAGGAACAGCATATTCAGCACACATGGCTTTCATGTATTCCACTTCGTAAATCTGATCTTCTTTAGCAACTTTTTTACGGCGATACTGCAAAACTGCAATACCTCCATTTGACATTGCACCTTCTAGCTTAGCTAAAAGTAACTCTAAAGGATCATCATTTGTAATGAGGTATAGACCACGCATTGCTGGCTCACATCTAAAAAGGTTCTAATTAACTCTTATTATAGCCAAAACTAAAGCTGGTTTTGGCGTTGCAACACAATTTAGCAAGGCGTTTGATTATATTGATTTTATAACGTGCAATTTCCGACGAAAAATTGCATGAAAAATTCAAAAATACCCAATTTCAGGGATATCGAAAATGTTACATAAAATATTTAATACAACTACATAAGAACACAAAACTCAGCGCACAAGAACAGAACACTATAATAAAAATAAGGTGGTAATCGAATTAGACTTTTTGATGCTTTGGTAAGAAACGTTTTGGGGAGCGTTCAGAACATCAAAAAGTCTATCTATTTTTTATTCCAATTCTTTGTTTCTAAAAAATTTAAAGTTATTGCATGAATTATTAGACATAAAAAAAGCCTAGAGAAGGTCACTCTAGGCTCGGAAAACTGGTCGTTTATTTCTATTCGTGCGTAATCACAAGTCACAAATAAACTGTATGCCAATTATTAGACTAATCACTCTAACTTTGCAAGTTTTTACCAAGTATTCAGTTTTCATTTGTTACTAATTCGATCAAAACATTGATTTTAGATGCAATTAACTTTCAATCTTATCTTTTTGGCGATCAATCAAACTTAAATTGCCTTTTAACACATCCGCAAACATCCGCCAATCTGAAATAAAACTATAAAGTGGCTGCTTAAAACTTGCAGGCTTATTTTTTTCAAAAATAAAGTGACCTACCCACGCGCAGGCATAGCCTGAAATTAGGCCATATGCAAAATAACGTGGTTTGCGCTTAACAATTGCTTTCGCAAAAAAATATAGACCAATACTGCTTCCAGTCACATGTAAGCGGCGACTCATAATATTGCGATGTTCTGTTAAATAAAATCGGTAGAACGTGTGATAGTCCTGAATAGGAAGTTGAAAATTTGGCTGCTGTTCATTATTGAACTGTGGCTGTACTTGTGCATTCATTACGCTCATCCTGAACTGTTTTAATCAACATAGCTTAATTTTTCAGCATTTAAAAGTAGTGTCGGTTCAGTTATATCGTTCTGAAGTATTGAACGCATATTGAATATTGAAAGCTCATAATCATGATAGCCCCCTTAGGCTTGTCATTGAACTTTTCAGTGCATGGTTATTTTTCAACTCGTCAAGTCTTACATCCTATTGGTTTTTAGTTACAATCGACCCTCTATAAAATTGAACTATATTTGCGCCAGTTTTAGTGATTAACCACTTTTTTAAATAATTTTGCGTCACAACTTCATGTTTACAATGAAGAAGCACATCAGGACAAATAACCATGGTTGAAGTTGAATTAAAATTTCAGATTCCAGAAGCACGTCGAAATGCCTTATTAAAAGCATTAGATCCCAAAAAATCCGAACAGATTCAACTTAAAGCAAAATATTTTGATACGCCTGACCGTAAAATGGCAGAGCAACGTGCAGCTTTACGTCAGCGTTTAGAAGGAACGCGCTGGATACAAACCTTAAAAGCTGCGGGTAAGAGCCACATTGAACGTTTTGAACATAACTTAGATTTAGGTGAATTAGCAGATGCGCCTGACTTAAATCTTGACGTGTATACAACTGAGCCAGAAGCCCAGGCCGTACTCAATAAGGTCTTAGCGGAGCAACAAGATCAACTTAAACTGCAATTCGAAACGGATATTTTACGGACTTATCGCGTTATTCAGTTTGAAGATGCCGAAATTGAAGTCAGTCTTGATGTTGGTTGTATTCGTACTGAAAGTGCCGAGCAAGAAGTATATGAAGTCGAATTTGAACTAAAAAGTGGTTCAATTCATTCGCTACTTGCATTTAGTTTTGAATGGGTCAAAAAATATCAACTTTGGCTCGATGTGCGTAGTAAAGCGGAAATGGGGAATTTACTTGCTTTAGGTCTAAAGGTGAGTCCTGCAACTGAAGCAAAAGAGATTCAACTGAGTAAGAAAGATTCTGCTGCAAAAAATCTGCGTCATCTAATTGCACAGCATATTCAGCACTTACTCCCAAACATTGCTGCTATTTCTGCTGGTGTTGCTCAACCTGAACATATACAGCAAGCACAGCGCGCACTTGATCATCTACAATTGAGTATTTCACTCTTTAAAGACTGGAACAGCGATATTGTTGAAAAATGGGCTATGCAACTTGGTGCGTTTAAACAACAGTTTGAACAGTTGCATCATTTCCAACACATGCAAGATACCTTAGGTGGTTTTTTACAAAATCCAACCACCTCGGAAAATTTGGCAAAAGATATTTTATACGCCAAAGAAAAACTGGGGAATTTGGTTAAATCTACTCAAAACGTTCATCATTATCTAGAATTGCTAATGTTTAGCTTAGCTACGGCTGATACACCACAACAAAATGACTTTAAATGGTTTGCACAAAATACCCTGCAAAATCAGTATAAAGCGCTACAAGAAGCATTGAACGACGCTGATATCAGTCATTTTGAAAGTTTAGATACGCTTTCACAGCGCATTCAAGAGCTTAAATTTAGTTTCCCAATTTTAACTTCAATCTACGACGTAAAAAATTTGCAGAAGTACAGTAAAGCCTTAAATGATGCACAAATTTCAGCGCAGGAATATCAAGTGCTGTCTTCTTCTGCTCAGTACATTCAACAAACAGAGCTAGAAGCAAGTGATTGGTTTGTGCTGGGTTGGTTGACAGCTAAACAAGAGGTGTATGCCGATAAACTTCTTGACGCAACTGAACAGTTTTTAGTGAGCCGAAAATTAATTAAATAATTCAATTGTTCATGGAGGTTGTAAGCAACCTCCACATTTCCTGTATTTAATATTATTGTTCTACCAAACATCAAAAAGTAATCTGTGCTTTACATTGAAATAATTTGTGATGCTCTTTTTTTCTATTTCATTTAAAAGCCGATAAAATAAATCATCTGAAAAGTTAAGTTTAGGGTGGTTTCTTTATGAAAATACTCACGCTTTTAATTCATTCATTCCGAACTTCTCTCACTCTCTTTCTCACTGTTGGTTTAAGTCTTCACCTTATTGGATGCAGCGAACAACACAAAACAATACAAAGTACTGAACTGCGTAGAACCTCATCTGTTCAACTAGAAAATGTCTCAAATTCAAATTTAGATTCAACGCAACACACATTTACAGTGCTGCGAAATGATCCAGCAGATTATGGTGATGAGTCCTATCAGATTAAAACGGATCAAGGAAATCTCAGTATTTACAGTTTAAATATTAATAAACAACAAGCTCAATTACTCGCTAGCGTCAAGTCAGGAGAATGTTTAACTCTCTCAAGCCAAAGTGATGATTTCGCAGCGGTAGAAGGTAATATTAGCGTCATGGAGTTAGCCAATATCAGTATTCATCCATGTAAATAGGCATCATTCATTTATATTGAATTCAAATCCATAACTGATTGCTATAAATAAGCACTATTTATTTAACTATTAAAGCTTTTTGAAAAAATTAATCATTCATTAGCTAGAAAATTATGAGAACGAATATGAGAACTAAACTTAGTTTAAGCATGATTGAAAAATGATCTGATCCCACATGTTCATAGCATTCTTAACAATACTATGTAGATGATCAGCACTCGCGCCATCTATTGCCTGAATGGTCATGCCATATAACAATGTCGTATAAAAATCACAAAGCTGCATCACTTTATCTAAATTGGCTATCTCACCTTGTTCAAATCCAAGATTAAGCCGCTCTAATAATTTATTCCGACTTTGCAAACGAATTTGTTTAAGGTGCTCTTGTAAAAAAGTATTCTGTTGTGAACAGTTCATTGTCGCAACAACCAACATACAGCCCTTTGGCTTATCTTTTTGTACAAGATGCCGAATACTCTCATATAAATACAACTCAACTGCTATTTTCGCAGTTGTAGCTGTTTGCAAAATTTGCTCTGCGGGCATGGCTTCTTGCTGTACATAATGCACAATACATCGATCAAATAACGCTGCTTTATCTCCAAAGGTTGCATATAAACTTGGCGCAGTAATACCCAAAGCTTGAGTTAAGTCACTAATGGATGTGCCTTCATAGCCATGTTGCCAAAACAATAACATCGCTTGTTCTAATGCAACTTGCTCATTAAAGCATTTCGGACGCCCGCGACGTTTAGTATTTTGCTCGTTGCAAACACTTTGATTTTCTTGCTTTGATTTATCCATCATAAGCTATCATTTATATTTTATAACGTTCACTATTAAAATAATTGACGCTCCGTATTTAATCAAATAGTTTAATTTTATAACAATCACTATTTAATTAAATTAATGGGAGTATCAACATGAATACTCAGGTCAAAAAGACACCCAACGCATCTGCAACGCATTCATCTCTAACCAACCCATCGCCAAAGTCAGAAGGTAACTGGTTCGCCATCTTAACGGTTGCTATTACAGCTTTTGCACTTGTAACCAGTGAATTTCTCCCCATTGGTGTATTAAATTCAATTGCGCAAGATTTAGATATCAGCGTTGGTACAGCAGGCCTTGTTATTACCCTTCCTGGCATTATGGGTGCAATCGCCGCACCTGTATTATCTGTTGCCGTTAAACAACTTGATCGTCGAAAGCTACTGATTGCACTCACAGCCATTATGGTGATTTCAAATTTTATTACAGGCATTGCTGACAGTTTTGCTCTGGTGTTATTCAGCCGATTTTTACTTGGTATAGCTATTGGCGGTTTTTGGGCCACTGCAATTGCTTTAAGTGGTCGTGTCGCGCCACCCCATTTAGCTATAGCCAAAGCGACGGCAATCGTCATGGCGGGTGTCACATTGGCAACCATCTTAGGTGTTCCACTTGGGACATGGCTCAGTGAATGGCTCGGTTGGCGAAGTGCTTTTCAATCAATCGCATTGATAGGTGCTGTTATTATTGCGCTAGAATACAAATTTCTTCCACGTTTAGCGCCAACTTCTGCCATCCGCTGGAAAGATTTACCCGCCTTAATCCAAAATCATAAAGCGCGTAAAGGTCTTGTGATTATCTTATTAATTGGTTTCGCACATTTTTCATCTTATAGTTATTTAGCCCCATTCTTTAAAAATCAGGCAGGTTTTGATGGCGCTACTATTGGTAGCCTATTACTGATCTATGGTGTTAGTGGGTTTTTCGGCAACTTATTTGCTGGCTATAGCAGTAATATCAATGTGCGTTATACCCTCGCATTTGTTGCAATCAGTTTTATTATCGTATTTTTTAGCTTCCCACATTTTGCGATTCATTTAAGCGGCGCTTATGTTCTCACAGCATTATGGGGTTTTGCATTTGGTGCGTTTCCAACAACTGCAAATATTTGGATGTTTGTACACGCACCTGAAGCAGTAGAAAAAGGCATACCTTTATTTATCGGCATTTTCCAACTGATGATTGCTTTTGGCTCAGTCTTTGGTGGGTATGTGGTTGATCATTTTAATGCCAATATTTTACTCTATACTGTAGTGATCTTTGTCGGGTTAGCACTTTTGGCTTTATTTACACATAGCCGCGGTTTAAATAATCCTAAACACAACTGCCCTGTTCTTTAGATCAATACACGGTTTCATTTCGTCTTCAATGTATTTTATTAACGATATTTACCAAACACTTTCCACGTATTGTTATCGCCCAATGGATCGCTATAGCTATCGCTGCGGGCTTTTCGTGGCTTATCACGTGCATCAACCAGCACAAAGTCTGACTCCACACTGAGGACAATACCATTCACATAAAATCGGGTACGCGTGTAATCACTTTGCCCATGTTGAAATACATAAGTACGTAAATCAATAAATTCACGATGTGCCACCAGTGCAGCCGTATCATCGCTATCTAACCATTGGCGCATCGCTTGAATTTGTTCGGGCTCATACTGGCCGCATTTTTCAACTAAGCTTGCAATACCGCGAAACGTTTTGGATTCTTTAGCCCGCGTTTTATTAATCCGAATACGATCAACATGAAAATAAAATAAAGGCAAATTGAGGTGACTCGGCAAATGAATCGCATCCAAAACTTCATCTTCCATAAACGGTTGAAATAAGTCTTGTGCTCGTTCAATTAAACCTGTCCACTGCGCATAATATTCTGCAACTTCCGCTTGAGTACCGTAGTAAATTGGTAGGCCTTCTACATTGGCTAAATTTGCCGGTGGCCAAATATTTTGACGTAACAACGCAATATCACTTTTAAGGCTTTGAACTGCAATCGCATTTTGCATGCAAGAATCCATTTTTACACTTAGGCTATTTTTAGATTAAGTCAAAGGTTTAGTTTCTGCAAGGCTTTGCCTATAATACGCTATTAGATTTTTATGCTAGGACTCATTCATGGTTCAAAAGATTGAAGCAACTGATGTTACCGAAGAAGAAGCGTTGAATGCTGCTTTTTTTGAACGTGCTGATGATTTTATTAAACAAGCCAATGAATTTTGTCGTGTTGAAAAAGGTTCACAAGTCAAACCTGCTGAAATGCGTGGTCAAGTGAGTGCCGCAATGTTATTCGGTACTGCTCGTTTTAATACTTGGGTAGCAGCCAACGGTTTCAAAGATGGTAATGAAATGCGTGAAGCCAAAGAGCAAGTCATGTCTTATATACTTCAACAGTTCCAAATGATGCTTGAAGATAATTATGACGAATACTGCGAACAATTTGAAAACTATCTTCGTTTCCGTCACAACGAAGAGTTTCATGCCAACAAACATGATCACGACCACAAGCATTAATAAAAAGCCCTTCGGGGCTTTTTTTTAGCACTATTACATCTATTCAAAGCATTGATTTAAAATAGTCTTATGATAATGTTTTACATCATTTCGTCTAATTTTAGTATGCGACTTCCCTCTTTTAGGCAAAAATACAATAATCTCTGATGATTCATATGGATTTAGATCAAGGAAAGAAATGCAGAAACTCGATTTTCCCATTGTCGATTCACATATCCACCAATGGGACCCTTACAACACACCACATGCCGCAGCCCTCGCTGTCAAACTTCTAGGTAAACATCCTTATCTACTCGACAAAATGGTTCGCTTTGTACAGCCCCAGCATTTACTGGATACTGTAGGCTTAACTACACATGTCACTGCACCCTATTTACCAGAAGACTATAAACAAGATACTGGACACTACTTAGTTGATCAAATTGTACATGTCGAGGCAAATTGGCATGACAATAAAGGCAAAGGTGTAGTTGGAGAAACGCGTTTTATTGAATCTTTAGATTTTAATGAGCGTACAGTGGGCTTAGGTGGAATTGTAGGGACTGCAGACCCTTGTGATAGTAACTTTAAAAAAATCTTAAAAATGCACAAACAGGCTTCACCGCATTTTAGAGGTATCCGACGCATAGCTGCAGTGCACGAAGATCCGAAAATTCATGCCTGGACCAAAGAACCGCATCTTTATACCAATAAAAAATTTATGAAAGGTTTTGAAGCTTTAGCTCAAATGAACCTAAGTTTTGATGCATGGGTATATTCAGACCAAATACGAGATGTGACAGCACTGGCCCGTGCCTTTCCTGAAACGTCAATTGTCCTTGATCACTTTGGTACACCTGTAGGTGCTTTTGGTGCTGTCGGTTCGCACACAGGTTTAACTCAAACTGCACGTGACAATATTATTTTCCGTTGGAAAGATGACATTGCCGAATTAGCGTCTTGTCCGAATGTATATACCAAAATGTCTGGCTTATTCATGCCAGTACTCGGACATCAGTTCCATAAAGAAAATCGTTTGGCATCGAAAGACGAAGTATTTGATTGTGCACTGCCACTTATCACACACGCATTAAAATCCTTTGGGCAATATCGTGTTATGTTCGCATCCAATTTCCCTATGGATAGTGTAAGTACAACGCTCGTTAATATTATTGATGCATTCTCTGATGCTGTGGCGGCCTACAATCCTGAAGCTTTAGCAGATGTGTTTCGACACAATGCGCGCCAGTTCTATCGATTGTAAATATTAAAAGCAAAAAATCCTCCAAAATGGAGGATTTTTTATCGCAATAATTAAATACTTACTTGGCTGCTTTTGCTGCCTGACCATATTGATCTGACATAACCTCAACCAGTTGATTCGGCTGAATATACTTTTTAATAACCGCATCAATATCTGCTTTAGTCAATGTAGCAATCGCTCGGTCACGCTTTTCACGATAATTTAAATCACGGCCTTTCTCCAATTGTGGAATGAGCATACTGTGAATACGACGATCATCTTCAAGTGTAGTTAAGCGTTTTTTCAACATACTGGCTTTAGCTGCTTCTACTTCTTGCTCAGTGACGCCGTTTTTCAGCATACTCTGAAGCACTTTATGCACTGCTTGTGAAACTTGTGCTGACTTTCCGGCAGTGTAGTTCGCACCAATACTTAACACACCCGAATCCACCCAGTCATCAAAATTTACATCGGCACTAAACCCATAAACTAAGGCATTTTTCTCACGCAATTCTTGCGCTAATCGTGATGACAATTGTGAGTCACCAAGAATATGACGAAATACCTGTAATGCAGGCGAATCGGCATGTTCCACCCCAACAGGGAACGTCATAATTGCTTGATAACTACCAAATTCACGTTGCTCAGACAATGCATGGACTTTTTGTGCAGGATAAGCTGTGTATTTCGAATCCAAACGTGCATACGGTTCTTGTGTCGTCCAAGTTGAAAATTCTGTTTTTAGCATTTTTTCAATTTGTTTCGCATCAAAATCACCAGTCACAGCAATTTGCGCATGTTGAGTTTTAAAGAACTGCTGATGTAGTCGCTGTACTTGATCTCGTGTCGCAGCATTTAATTGTTTCTTCGCCAGTTCAGGTTCAAAATGGTAACGAATATCACCTGGTTGGTAGATTTCAACTAAACGAGATAAAGTCATTGCAGACACAGTATCAGGCTCAGTATATGGACGATCTAAACTTGATAGACTCTGAGACTTAATTAAGTCAAATTGTGATTGTTCAAATGAAGGCGCTTTCACAACATCCATAACGTACTTAAAAAATTCCGCAAATTTTTCTTTACGTGCAACCACTTGAATTGTAAAACCATTACCCGTTGCACCCACCGTTGCGCCACCACCTACATCGATAATTTTATCGGTGATTTGCTGTAGACTTTGATCTTTGGATGCTCGGAACATGAGGTAAGCCGTTAAATCTAACAACTCGCCTTTATTCATTAAACTTTGCGCTGTACCAAAATCTAGTGCTACTGTTGCATAGGTTTTATCATCACGGGTTTGCGTTGGAAATAAAGCATATTGGATACCGTTTTTTAATTTTCCTCGCTGAATCTGTTTCTCTTTTTGATTCAGATACTGCTTAGACTCTTGCACATACTGTTTAACTTCAGCCCGATAAACACTTGCATCTTTTAACGGTTCTTCAATTTCAGCTTGTTTATCTAAAGTTTCAGTCGGTTTTGCAGCTGCTTGTTGTTGTGCTTTTTTCTGGTCTTCTGGAGTGGGCAAAATGTTGCCTGTAATACGATACTCCGGCTTTAGAAAATCTTTATAAATTTTATTTACATCAGCAACATTGAGCTTTTGAACTTTATCTAAATCTTTAAAGTATTGTGTCCAATCACCATTATAAGCCACAGTATAATCACTTAATCGTTCACCCAAAGCAGACGCATTATTCTTAATATTATCTGCCATGTTACGAGTCATGCTTTTGACACGATTTAACTCAACATCATCAAATGGTTTAGATTGCTCTACGCCTTGAATGAGTCCATTCGAAACTTTTTTCGCATCATGATTTGGCGCATAAATAGCCCCCATAAAGACTAAATTAAAGTCCTTATCTAACCATGTTGAACTTTGTACTGCTGTCGCTGTACCTGTTTCTACGACACTTTGATAAAGATGACCGCTTGGCTGCAAGGTATACAAAGTTGGTGACACCGCCAATGCAGGCTTAATATTTTCAACTGAGCCATTTAAGTAGATATTAAATTTGGCAAAATCACTGCCTTTATTCACAGTAAATTCGCGTTGTTTAATTTTACTCGCATCCAGTACAGGAACCTTGGGTTGAGCGGGAATATTTCGAGATGCAATTGGACTAAATTGACTATCAATTTGTTTGAGCACTGCAGCTTTATCAAACTTCCCTGAAATCACCATCACCGCATTATTGGGTGCATACCAAGTACGATAAAACTGATTTAATTCTTTCATATTGATGGATTGAAGTTCATTCAAGTCACCAATTGGCAAACGTCCTAAATGCTGATTGCCATAAGCCGCTTTCCACACTTGATCAATCAATACTGAAAATGGCTGATCTAAACGAATCTCGCGCTCACGCTTCACAATATCAATTTCAGTCGGGACAAATTTTTCTTGTAATACCAATTTGTCCATACGTTCTGCTTCTAAATGCAAAACTTGATCTAGCGCATTTTGTTCTGGCCGAACCACATTAGTATATTTGGTTGAATAATAGTTGGTGCTGGCATTGGTCATTAAAGTGAACTGATCGAGTCGACGCTGAAATTCATCACCTTTGACATTTTCAGTGCCCTTAAAAGCTAAATGCTCTAGCAAATGCGCCAAACCACCTTTACCTTGCGGGTCATTCAATGAACCAGTGAAATACACCGTATTCATAAAAACTTTACTTTCTTTATTATTTTGCGCAAGTATCACTCGAAAACCATTATCAAGCTTATATTCTTCAATTGATTGTTCTGATTTAACCAAAACAGGTTGAGCCAAAAGTGTGGTGCTTAAACCTGCAAATAAAAGTGAAAGCGTGAGTTGTTTAATACGCATGTAAATTCTTTATCCTGTTTATCGATGGCATCGAATTTCTTTAGATTCGATCATTTCATGGATGATTCTATTCGTTCATTTTATTGAATGATAGTTACTTTTTATTAAAAAACATGCTGCCTCAAGTGACAGCATGTAATTGATTTAATTTTATTAAATTTCAATTTCAGCTTGCATATATAATCGTGCATATCCTGAAATTTCAATTCGATCATTATCTTGCATCACACAATGTAATTCACCACCACGCGCAGATGCTTGATATGCAAGAATGTTCTTTTTATTCAATTTTTCTGCCCATATCGGCACGATTCCAGTATGAATTGAACCGGTTACTGGGTCTTCATCAATACCATTACCTGGTGCAAAATAACGTGAAATACAGTCATAATTCGTTGCTTGTGCAGTAATGGCGACATCCGTAATACTACCTGGCGCTGTAATCGCCGTTCTTATTTTACCAAGACGTTTTAATACAGCTAAATCAGGTTGTTCATCTAAGACCTGTTGCGCGGTTTCATATTCAACAATATAAGCCTGTGCATTCAGGTACACCTGCTTAAACGGTTGACTCAAGGCTTGAGTCAATTCTTCAGGATATTCAGTCACGATCTGTGCTTTACGCTGAGGGAAATTCATTAAAATCTTGCCATCTTCAGCATGTTTAACTGCAAATATGCCCAGATTTTTAACATGAAATTGTATGGCTTTTAACTGTGTATAAAAGCGGAACAAGACATAACTACTGGCAAGCGTTGCATGACCACAGAAATCTACTTCCGTTGTCGGTGTAAACCAACGAATTTCATAATTTGCTTCATCTAACTTTTTCACAAAAGCTGTTTCAGACAAATTATTTTCTAGCGCAATTTTTTGCATCAAGTTTTCATCTAACCACTCGTCCAACACAATGACTGCAGCAGGATTTCCTTTAAATAATTCTTGCGTGAATGCGTCTACTTGATACATCTTCATGAATAATCTCCTAAATATGTGTTTTATTTTAAAGGCTTTTGAAAACATTACATGCGTTATATGCTATGTACATCTTAATTTTAACGATTCGCCTACATCATCAGTGTCAGGCGAATCAATACAAGGATAAAATTTGAAAGCGCATCTTCGTCCCGTTCCTCTTGAAAAATCTTATCGTTTACTTAACCACGGGCCGACCGTTTTAGTATCAGCGCAAGACCAACAAACAACTGGCGTCATGACTGCGGCTTGGGCATGTGCTTTAGAATTTAGTCCAGCCAAGGTCACTGTAGTACTCGATAAAGCCACAAAAACGCGTGAAATTATCGAACATTCAGGTTATTTCGCCCTACAAGTTCCGACGTTAAAACAACTGAAAATGGTGTACGCCCTCGGCATGATTAGCCAGCGTGATGCTCCCGAAAAATTACGCCAATGTGGTGTTGAATTATTTAAGATGCACGATGCCGATATTCCACTTGTTGAAGGCTGTTCCGCTTGGATTTTGTGCCAATTAATATCTGAACCACATAATCAACAAAATCATGATCTATTTATTGGTAAAGTCATTGCAGCATATGCTGATGAACGTGTTTTTCGAGATGGTCATTGGTACTATCAAGATGTTGCAGATGAGTGGAAAAGCTTGCATCACGTCGCGGGTGGACATTTCTATACGATTGGTCAAGCCATTTCGGTAGATGATCTAGAACAGTAATCCTAATTGATTTGGTCGTAATAAAAAAAGTTTTTAATTCCTTAGCTTTCGTGATGCAGATAAATACGGATTATCTCCTTCACAACCACATGATCAATAAGCCATTACACTGCATTTCATGTTAATTTAAATAAAACAAACCCAATTGTAAGAGTGAAAATGACTTTTAAAATACACACATTAGATGTCAAAAATGCCCTACAAAACTATATATGGCTACTCGAACATATACCGAGCCATGAGGTCATTGCTGTCGACCCGACAGAAGCAGAATTGGTTGAACAATACTGTGCAGAACATGGCTTAACACTTCAACAAATTTGGCTGACACATTGGCATAAAGATCATGTTGGCGGGGTGCCCGCACTAATCCAAGATCGAAATATTCCAATCTATGGGCCACGTGCTGAATTATCCCGTATTCCTTGGATTAATTTTCCTTTAGATCATGATGACATCTTCGAATTTCATGGTCTTAAAGTTGAAGTTACTGCTGTTCCTGGACACACACTCGGCCATATTGTTTATTTTATCGATGACATAAACACCCTATTTTGTGGAGATACGCTCTTTGCTATGGGGTGTGGACGTGTTTTTGAAGGAACATATGAGCAAATGTACGACTCTTTAGCACGTATTGCAGCATTTCCAGCAGAAACAAAAGTTTACTGCACCCACGAATATACACTTTCAAATGCGCAGTTTGCACGGCATGTTGAACCTGACAATATCGCGATTCAGCAACGTTTTGAAGAGGTTGAATCTTTACGGATGATTGGTCAATGCACTTTGCCCAGTAGCATTGCTTTAGAGCTAGAAACCAATCCTTTTTTACGGGCTGAAAGTTTAGAAGATTTTAAACGCTTACGTGATTTAAAAGATAATTTTTGATTTGATCGGCATGAAAACATATAAAAAGAGGCAGCTTATAACTGCCTCTTTTTTATAAAATAGGTAGTTGCTTACAAAATCTGGTTGGTAACTGCAAAAGTATCTAATTCGGTTTGGGTAACAACACGCACTGCTTGCATTTCATCAATACGCACTAAAATCAATCCACCTAAAGCAGGCTGATAGCGACGTGCACTACCAAATGGCGTATATGAAACTTTAGATTGTTCTGAAAAAACAAGCCAATCTTCATGGCCTAACATTACCCCAACGGGTACATTCCCCTGCTGTTGTATACGTTCAATTTCTTCATGCACATATTGCTCAATCGTCTGCATATTCAATCATCATATTTGCTATTCGCACAGTATATAAGTTTTCAAACAGGGATTTACTCGAGTTTTCAACAAATATACCCTCCATTATGAATATTCATTTTATCGATTTTGCTTAAACTGAGCCTGCATATCTTCAAATGCATCATTAAAGCCAATCAGCGAAAGCTCACTATATTGCACAGTATCAGCACCTTTTAATTGATAGCCTATTCTCAACAGATTGCCTTGCTTAAATTGTATCACTAGATCATTTGCATCTCGAAATAGCCCCTCACGCGCACTGACCGCTAAATGATGATCGACCTTTAGAAAACTTAGTGTATTTTTCGCATGACTATGACCAACACTGATATTGAAATCATCATTTAAACGCATCACCGTAATATGATTTTTACGCATCATACAGAAATGCAAATTGTCGTTGGCCTGTATACGACAAGAAATTTTCCAGCTTGCCCTTCCAATTAAAACCCTTTCCTCTTTGTTTTGGATTGCGCTGTGCTCAACTGCATTGACCTGCTGAATAAGTGTCGTCATCCGATCATTTTGGGGTACAGCAGCCAAAGTAACCGTACAAAATAGACTAATAAATTGAAAGCAAAGAAGTATAAATTTATTCACAACTGTTAAAATCAGTATCAAAAGCAATGGCATTATACGCAGTCAAAGCATAATTCAAATACTCATAACTAATTAATTTTTATATAATATTTATTATTTCACACAATTTTAAAAAACTGCTTTTTAGTTCACTTTTCAAATATTACCTTTAGCCAATTTCATTGAATTCAACATGACTTCATCCCGATTTGAAGGATCAAAACACTTTAGATCCAGCATACATTTAATTTGTACTATCGCACTATATCTAGTTTCCATTTATCAAGCATCTGTAGAATCTTTTAAAAAGCTTTGTTTCACTATGAACAATTTATGAAATAATAATATTTACTTACATTAAGATTATTTCATGTATTAACAAAAACTTATGATATAAAAATATTATATTAAAAGTTATTTCTGTTTATTAATCACTCAAAATTGAATATTTTATATAAAACTTAACTTTTCGCCCTTTAAAAAATATTTTGACACCCCTATTTAATAAAGAATGATTGATAAGGAGTTCGCTCGTGAAAAAAGTAGTTAAAGCAAAAAATGTGGTTGCGTTTCGTCTTTGGTTAGAAAAACTTGGTTATTCAGTACGCTCACTCGCGGACAACCGCGGTTTTACCTTCAGCTTTAAAAAAGAATACGGTCTTGTAACTGTGGATTTATCTGGTAATGCTTTAGCTATGCAGCTTGGTGAAGAATTTGAAGATCACTTAAAGGCTTAAGTCCGATCTGATTCTTTTTTTAATTTTTGAAATAAATGAATTAATTCAAAAATTTTTTTGAAATTTAAATCATTAATAGCCCGATTTTTCGGGCTTTTTTTATAGCAGCATTTATGTAATTTTTCACAGTTAAGAATCGTAGTTAAGTGCTTCAACACTTGTGTGACAAAACAACTCTTAATAGAACGCAAGGCATCTTAAATAGTGAGCTGTTTTAGAAGCCTATAGCAATATTTCAGTATATATCAGGCGAATCATATACATTTTGCATTTGAAAAATTTGGACACCCCAAACGCAAAAAAGCAAGGCCAATGCCTTGCTTAATTTAATGGTGGGGACGGAGAGACTCGAACTCTCACACCTCGCGGCGCTGGAACCTAAATCCAGTGCGTCTACCAATTTCGCCACGTCCCCATCAGGGTGCTGAATAAATCAGACTTAAAATATTAGTTTCAAATTCTGTTGTTACACCGCTTAATAAATAAGTGGTGGGGACGGAGAGACTCGAACTCTCACACCTCGCGGCGCTGGAACCTAAATCCAGTGCGTCTACCAATTTCGCCACGTCCCCAACAGGGTTGCTGAATCAATCAGACTTTTAATTTAAAACTTGGCAGAGGATCAAGGACTCGAACCTTGACGAACGGTTTTGGAGACCGTCATGCTACCATTACACCAATCCTCTGTAGCCTAACTATCAAACCGAAGTTTAATATTTAGTGGTGGGGACGGAGAGACTCGAACTCTCACACCTCGCGGCGCTGGAACCTAAATCCAGTGCGTCTACCAATTTCGCCACGTCCCCAATGGCTGTGTATATTATAGAGATCACCTGTACATGACAAGCCTTTTTTATAAAAAAGCCTCTTGTTTGTTTAAATAAAAAACAAAACTCTCTTTTTTGTATTTTTCTTAAGCAAATTCAGCTATTAAGGTGCTTTTTAAGCAATAAAAATCCACCATTCTTTGCTGTTTTTGTTTATCAAGCATCAACATGAGTAACGGTTGAAATACACGGAATTGCTCAGGTAGATCAATTCTTAATCGTTGACAATGTAAATAAGCCCAATCTTGATAATTAGCGGCCTGTAATCGTTGTTCTGTGAGCCATTCAAGGAAAATGATGCCTAAAGCATAGATTTCACTTTGTATAGATTTAGCCTGTCCTTGAAACAACTCAGGTGCCATATAACGTGGAGTCGCCGTCATCAATCGAGATTGATGTTCTATTTCTAGTGATTGTTCAAAATCAATGAGCTTGCACTGCCCTTGCTGAATCACAAAGTGCTCTCTTTTCAAATCTGCATGTAAATAACCAGCAGCATATATTTTTTCTATCGCATCTATAGCAAGCCAAAGTATTTGTCGAACTTGCTCAAGACTCATTTGTTCAGCAGCTTGCTCAAACAACCCTACTGCATGCTCAATAATAAGCAGTTGTTCAACCTGCTCATTTTCAATGCATAAGTTGTTTGGCTCTAACATTTGATAATTTAACAGCAATGCTTGCGACGAAGGATGCTGAGCAAATATCTCATACATGTTTAATTCATGCTGAAAGCTCTCAAGATGAGTTTGATGACCACCGTGCTTAATTTGGGTCTTTAACCAATATCGCTTTTGATTAAATGTAAATTGATACAGCCGTCGACCAAAAACCAAGCTCTTTGGCTTGGTTTTTAAGCTATAACGTAGTTGTGCTAACGGTAAGTCGCTAAACGGCAATATACTCTGCCTGACATTGTTCGGGTTCATGCTGATAGTTTAACAGTTCAAGACAATGCTGGATGGTTTTCCCTACCCGCGCCTGTGTTTCAATTAATGAAATTTTAGGCCAAGTTGCACGCTCACCTTCTCGCTGAAGTACCTTAAATAAGTATGGTCGTGGATTTTGCAGCATATAACTGTAGTGACGTAAACCATATTTACCCACAATATTTACATCACCATAGTAACGCTGATCGACTACCCCATAACCATGATCGAGCAAGCGCCGAACAGGCGGTATACTTCCCACACGTTCACGTGCAAAGTCCATAACACCTTTACTAATCACCTTCCCTTGTCTACGTACAATGCGTTCAGGCCAACTCAGCATACTTTTACGAAAACGCGCTGCATCATCCTGCATGAACGGCACAATATGTGGATTCACTTGGCTCGCGATGCTGTAGTTAATATTATATAAACGCGCCATTTTTTCTTGTGGGAAGTCACTTCTCACACTGCCATCCACCCAACGGGTAGCGGACATATAAGGGGTTAGTTGTCCATCATAGCGCTTACTGGTTAGACGTACTGGTGGAAATAAGATAGGCACTGCACACGAAGCCAAAACAGCACTCCACACCAATAAGTCTGGTGATGTATAGGCATTCATAATGCGGGCATCTTGCGATGCATCATAAGGCGCTACCGCAATATTAATGTGTAGACCAGATTGCTTATAGGCTTCAGCAAAGGTTAAGTCACCTAAGTTCTCAATCAGAAATTTTTTGAGATACTTCACATCTGCCAGGCCACCATTGCCCTGTATGAGCTCACTGAGCTTACGGAAATGAAATGCTTCACTAAAGAAGTTGTGTCCATTTAATAGTCCTGCAAAGTCAGAAGGTTTCGATACCCCTAACATTGCCGTCATAATCGCTCCCGCACTTGAACCCGATAAAACTTTAGGCAACAAGTCTTGCTCCATGAGCGCCTTACACACACCTGTATGAAATAACCCTAAAGTTGAACCTCCTGAAAACATTAAAACAGGTTGACCAAAAGCAGTTTGGCTTTGTTTAAAGAATTCAATTTTTTGCTCAACATTTAGACATGTACATTCTGCTGAAGCTATAAAAGCTAAGCTCTTACTCACTTCTTCTACATAATCTTCAATGATTTTTTTTGTGCCTACATAAGCTTCTGTAAACAATAAGGGATGAGCAATATTGCCGATATCGTAACTCAGCCCCTCACTTAAGATATACATCAAGTCACGGGTACGTTGTTGTGTGCGGTAACGTTTTAATAAACTTAATCGATGTGAAATTATTTCTGCATCAAAATAAGGAGAACTATTGTCAAGTTTCCACTCTTGAGTGCCCGACTCTTCATCAATTTTGAGCGCAATACTTTTCCATTCTTCATAACTTTCAGCATGTTCGAGCTGGCGTTTTAATTTTTTTAAGCGATAGGCCTGATGGGGATTTATATTCTGTGAAAAATCTTTAAACAACATGATGATCCCTCTAGGCATTTTTCTTGTTAGCAACAATAGATTTATAACAACATTTTAACTGAATCAATGGTGCCTGATCGATCTAATTTACATTCAAATTTGACATATTTCATCCAATTCATACACGTATTTATGTAAACTGAGTCTTATACATCCATACACAACAAGACAAGATAAGCTGACTCATCATGGCAACAATTGATTTACCTGACAACATCCTTGAATCGCTTTCCACTGTACTCCTGCAACTACAACATAGTTTGCCAGAACTCAAGCAAGCACCCGATTTTTCAAGTATGGCTTTCAAATGGCAAAACCAACAACTAAAAGCGATCTATCAACCTAAAGTCATGTATTTAGATGATTTAAAAGGTATTGAACGGCAAAAAGAAAAAGTCATTCAAAATACCTTACAGTTTCTGAATGGTCTGCCTGCCAATGATGTATTGCTTACAGGTTCACGTGGTACGGGTAAATCATCCATTGTTCGTGCCCTACTGACTGAATATGCTGAGCAAGGTTTACGTTTAATTGAAATTGAACGTGATGATTTGTCTGAATTACCACTAATTCAACAACTGATTGAAGGTCGTCCCGAAAAGTTTATTGTTTATTGTGATGATCTTGCTTTCAATGCTGAAGACGAAAACTATCGCAGTCTAAAAAGTGTCTTAGATGGTTCACTCCAATCTGGATCTACAAATTTCATTATTTATGCTACCAGTAACCGTCGTCATTTATTGCCTGAATTTATGCATGAAAATACGCCTGTCACACGTGTAGATGTTCCACAATATACCGAACTTCACCCGCAAGAAGCGATTGAAGAAAAAATATCACTTTCAGATCGTTTTGGACTTTGGTTATCGTTCTACCCAATGGATCAAAATTTATATTTAGAAATTGTTGAACACTATTTGGCTAAAGCCGAGATGCCATGGACAGATGAAGCGCGTGCTGAGGCACTACGTTGGTGTCAGGCGCGAGGACAACGTTCTGGTCGTGCTGCCTATCAATTTTCAAAGCATTGGATTGGGTCAGAGCAACTTAAACAAGCCTAGAGCCAAAAAACTAAATAAAAAAAGAACCGCAATAGCGGTTCTTTTTTTGAATATAACAAATGATTCGTTAATTCTTAATCCTGACAAATCGGCGGCAGAATAGAGCGAATATTTAAACCATTAGCAATTTTCTGAACGATGTGCATCACATCAACATCATTCGCTTGATATGAAACCAACTGAATACCCATCGGCAGTCCGCTTTCACTTTGAGCAATTGGAAAAGCATAACTTGGTGCATCTAAATAATTAAATGGACGCGTGTATTCACCCACATGACTAAACTCGGTATCCTTTGTGTTTGACACAGCTGCAAGGAATGGGCTCACTGGAAACAGCAAACATTGACCATTTAAAGAGGCTTTAAATGATTGCTGAAATTCAGTTCGCTCTGCAATCAATGACTCGTATTTTTCCTGTGAAATACTCTTACCGCGTAACACACGCTGACGAACTAATTCCCACATCTGTGTTTCAGAATCTTCAGCTGTATCTCCATGATATAAATAACTTTCATAAGCAATAATGTCAGAAGTTCGGTCCGATAAATCATGAAAATTGAAATGTGTAGGTGGTTGCCAGTTTTTAATTTCGATTCCCAATGATTCGATGCGTTTTAGCCCTTCGCGCCAAAGTGTTAATACCTCAGGCTCAAGCGGATATGGAAATGCAGATTCATCTAAAGCATAAATTACATTTTCACTTGATGCCGCTTCAACATTTACATCCATCAATACATTGACTAAAGCGCTAATATCATCTGCAAATCGTGCAAAAGGCCCTAGAGTATCTAAAGTTTTGGATAAAGGTACTGCACCCGTGTCGGCAATTTTATGGGCTGAAGGTTTAAAACCAAATATGCCATTTAATGCTGCTGGTGTACGAATCGAACCACCTGTATCACCGCCAAATGCCAAGGGACTAAGACCACAAGCCACCGCAACCGCTGAACCTGAAGAAGATCCACCAGGCGCATATTGCTGTTCCGCCCACGGATTTTTAGGTGTACCCTGCATTGGATTTTGCCCAGAAAGACCAAATGCCAACTCGGTCATTTTAGTTTTACCTAAAATCACAAAACCTAAATTTTTTAACTGATCAACCAGTTCACAGTTCGCTTGTGCTTTTTGATCTAGATAAACTGTACCTGCATGGGTGATATGACCCGCTACATCCAGATTATCTTTTAGTAAAATTGGCACACCATGAAATGGACTCAATCGTGTGCCTTGCTGAAGCAACTCATCTAAATGTTGTGCCTGTTGCAAAGCCTCGATTTCGAATAATTCCGAAATACAATCTAGATGTTTAAATGTTTGGTTTCGATCAATATAAAATTGAACTGTCTCTACTGAAGTTATCTTTTTGCAGGCAATCTGGCGACCTAGCTCAAGTGCAGATAAATTCACAATATTCATTTTATATCTTCCAAACCTTTTCCTGCCGTTTCAGGCATTTTAATAAATGTGATTAATGTTAATAATGCGCCAACCAACACCATAAAATAGAAGTAATCTTATTTACCAATACTTTGCAGCCAAGTCAGCACATACGGTGTAGTGCCGCCGAGTAAAGCCACCATCAAATTGTAAGGTGCGCCAATACCGACAGCTCGTACTTCTGTCGGAAACTGTTCAGACATGACAGCTGGGCCAATGGCGGTATATAAAGCATATAAAACCAAGCCGAAAAGCTCGACCAATAAAATTGATGCAAACGTACCATCCATCCATTTAATGATTGGATAAAAGAACACTAAATATCCCACGGCAAATACGATCAACTGTGGTTTACGCCCAATTTTGTCTGATAGCCAGCCAAACACAGGCTGACACAACATAAAGATAATTAAGCCAACAGTATTGGCAGCAAAGGCGGTTTGTGGCTCTGCACCTAAAACTTTAATGGCATAGGTCGGGACATAAACCACAAAAATATAGAATGCAAATGTTGTTAAGATAGAAATACCGACAATACGGAGCGTTTCCTTCGGATGACGTTTAATCAGTACAGCCAAAGGATTTTTTACTGATTCTTTTTTATGGGTCATTTCGCTATCAGGTACTGATTTACGAATCCACATACCCACCAAGCCGCCAATCGCACCCAAAATAAACGGAATACGCCATCCGTATTCGCTCATTTGCGTTTCAGTTAAAGAACTTGTTAAAGCCCAAGCAAGACCTGAGGCCATCAAAATACCAATCGCTGAACTAAAAAACATAAAGCTCGAATAGAATCCGCGTTTATTTTTTGGTGCCATCTCTGAAAGATAAGTTGCCGCTGAAGCGAACTCACCACCCAAAGATAGACCTTGAAGTAATCGCGCTAATACCAAAATAATCGGTGCAAAAATACCAATTGATTCATAGGTTGGTGAAAGACCAATCATCAAAGAACCACCTGCCATCATTATGATGGTTGCGGCCAAAGCGGCTTTTCGACCATAGCGGTCAGAAAAGATCCCTAATACGATTCCACCTAATGGGCGCATGAAGAAACCTACAGCAAAAATTGCGAAGGTCGCAAGCAAGGATGCGGTTGGATCATCTGATGGGAAAAATTGTTTCGCGAAAAATACTGCAAATGTGGCATAAATCGTCCAATCGAACCATTCAATAGCATTTCCTACAGTTCCTGCAAGAATAACTTTCTTTTGTGATACATTTCCTTGGGTGGAAATTGAGTTTTGCATTTTTGACTCATCCATAAGCGTCTCATTTAATATTTAGACATAAATACAGGCTGTATTTTATTTTCTAGACTTAAATTTAGATTATAATTAGTTTTTAGACAAGTCAATTATCATGAGTGAATCTTTTAGTTTCGACGAAATCGATACTGCATGCATCAAAGCTCTTATCTCTAATCCGAGAGGATCATGGCGAGAACTGAGCCAGATTAGTGATGTCCCTGAAAAAAAGCTGTCTCGACGTCTGGGTAAATTGCTAGATGACCAAGTTATACGAACTGCAATTGAATTAAATCCTGTGGTTGCCAATAAGGGTTACACCGTTCATGTCTGGATCAGTGTGAAATTTGGCAAGGAAAAAGAAGTTGCACAATTTTTTGCAAACCGCCCAGAAGTGCGCATTGTCTTTCTAACTACAGGACTTGCAGATATTTTCCTTGAAATTGGATTAGAAAAGGCCGCCGATCTCTCTGTTTGGATGCATGACTTTGTCACGCAAATTCCGGATATTAAAACCGTTGAAACCCAAGCCGTATTAAAACCCTTTACTTGGGCCAGCAAACCCAAAGCTTTAGATGGCACAAGCGATAAAAACGTCAATTTTAGAAGTTTGACTGAAACAGAATTAAAACTAATTCATGCTCTGTCAAATGATGGGCGTTCATCTATTAAAAGTTTGGCAGAACAAATTGAACTCAGTGAACATAAAACGCAGAAATTATTGAATGATTTATTGGAAGAAGGCATTTTCAATATTCGCGTTGATGTAGAACCCAGTTTGATGGGCTATAAGTCCGAAGCGATTATTTTGATTAAAGCTCGACCAGATGCGGCAAACCAAATTGCCAAAACCTTGTCTGAACTCAAAAACACACGCTGCCTATTTGGCATTAGTGGAGATTCACAATTTTTCTGGCATGTCCTATGTAATGATTTAAGTGATTTATGGAAACTCATTACTGAAGATCTTGGAAATTTTGAAGGCATTCAATCGTGTAATACCAACATGGTGACATTGGCCTTAAAACGTGCTGGTTTTATGCGAAAAGTTAGCAGTGCGCAATTATTTTCAAATTTAAATTGAAACAAAAAAGAACCGCAATTGCGGTTCTTTTTTGGCTTTAATGCATTTAACGTTTTAGATGTAATTAAGCTTCACTTGGATTGCTTAACTCTGTCATCGGCCAACGTGGTGTTGTCGTAACCGACAAGCCATCGTGCTGACCCGCTTTTAAACGTTGGTAACCTGCGAAAGCAATCATTGCACCGTTGTCTGTACATAAAGCAGGTTCTGCATAATATACCGATGCTTTAATTTTGGCTAAATCAGCTTCTAAACGTTCACGTAAACGACTGTTCGCACTTACACCACCAGCGATCACCAAACGTTTTAAACCCGTTTGTTTTAACGCTTTCACTGATTTTTTAACTAAGGTATCAACCAATGCTTCTTGGAATGAAGCTGCAACGTCTGCATCACGGTTTTCACCATCCAATTTTTTCAATTGAACCGAAACCGCAGTTTTTAAACCACTGAATGAGAAATCTAAACCTTGATGCAACATAGGTCGTGGAAATTCGAACGCATTCATATCTCCATTTGCCGCAAGCTTAGAAATATTAGGACCACCAGGGTATGGCAAGCCCATCATTTTTGCGACTTTATCAAAAGCCTCACCCGCAGCATCATCAATCGACTCACCGAGTAATTCATACTGACCAATACCATAAGCAGCCATTAATTGAGTGTGTCCACCCGATACCAATAAAGCTACAAAAGGAAATTCTGGTGGAGTTTTAGACAACAAAGGCGCCAACATATGACCTTCCATATGATGCACGCCAATTGCTGGTTTATTCAGAGCAAATGCCAGTGTGCGGCCAAATAATGCACCTGTCATTAATGCCCCCATCAAACCTGGACCACGTGTATATGCAATGGCATCAATGTCTGATTTTTTTACACTACTTTCTTCAAGTAATTGTTTAATTAATGGAATTAACTTACGCACATGGTCACGTGATGCCAATTCTGGCACTACACCGCCATATTCTGCATGCAGTTTAATTTGGCTATACAATACCTGCCCGAGCAATCCCTTTTCACTGTCATACAGTGCGAGTCCAGTCTCATCACACGAAGTTTCTAAGCCTAAAACGATCATTAAACTGCCTATAACCTATATCAAATCTATTGCTTGTGCCATTATAGACTTGTGGTATGAGATGTAAATGAGTAAAATATTGCACTTCACTTGTGATCAAGGGCAATAACGCCTGCGATCTTATCCATAACTTAATGAGGATTCTTCATGCCACAAGTTAAATTGAAAGAAGGCGAACCAGTAGACGTAGCTATCCGTCGTTTCAAACGTTCATGCGAAAAAGCGGGTGTTCTTGCTGACGTTCGTAAACGTGAATTCTACGAAAAACCTACTCAAGAACGTAAACGTAAAAAAGCTGCTGCTGTTAAACGCTACCAAAAGAAATTGGCGCGCGAATCAGTACGTACTACACGCCTTTACTAAGATTAATTTGTGATTGATTGACTACCTGGACAAGATAAATGACTACTTTAAAAAACCAAATTACTGACGTTTTGAAAGCAACAATGCGTGCTAAAGAAATGGATAAGTTAACGGTAATACGTAGTCTTCAGGCAGCGATCAAACAAATTGAAGTCGATGAGCGCAAAGAACTTGACGACGCTCAAGTTCTTGCGGTCATTGAAAAGCAAATCAAACAACGAAAAGAATCGGTTAAAGCCTTTGCAGGCGCTGGCCGAGAAGATTTAGCTAGTAAGGAACAAGCCGAAATTGAGATTTTGTCTCAGTTTCTACCAGAAGCTATGACTGAGGAAGAACTTGATTCCATCATTGCGCAAGTTATTACTGCGCAAGAAGCTACTAGCATGAAAGATATGGGTAAGGTGATGAACTCTCTACGTCCGCTCATAGCCGGACGTGCCGATCCTGCACAAGTTTCAGCTAAAATTAAGGCGAAACTCTCTTAATCTTTCAACACCCATTGTTTGATTTGGTCTATTTAAGTTGCTTATTCTGTTCTTTGAATGACCTTAAATAGCCAATCATCATATTTTTTATTTTTAAGACTGTTTTTATTTCTTTTCTAAAACATATCGACAAATATCCCGCATACTTCCATCAACTGGATTTTGCACCTTACCTTGCTGTATTTCTATTATTTTAAAATCTACTTTTTCACATAGCTTACGCGCCAAGACATTTTCTGTATCAACAAAAGCTTCCAAACGCTGAAAAGACCATTGGTTCATCAAAGTTTCAGCAAATAATTTGAGTGCTGTACACATATAACCTTGTTGCTTAAACTGTGCATTCCCCCAAAAACCAACTGCTGCTGAATTTTTCTCCCAATTAATTTCGTGAATATCCATCACACCTAAAAATTTTTTACAGTATTGATCTCGAACAACATATACAAAATTTTCTTTATTTAAGAGAGCCTGCATTCTTGATAAACAAAATGCGTGCGATGCTTCAAGATTTGGCTCTTGCAGCGACCAAATCAAACTTGCAGGAAATTTTCTCAACTCAATTAATGAAGCCTGAATAGCAGCATACAATTCAGCTGCATCTTTCTGTTGTAATATTTTTAATTCAATCTGGTCGTTTTCAATAGTGAAATGATCTAACGTTAGTTGGCCGCCTTGCTGATCCATAATTCTCTCATTTTTATTATCAAAGCTTAGCAATACAAAAACAGTATTAATTTAATGAACACTGGACATTATATTTTTTTAAGAGCTGCATTTCACGAGATGAAAGCACTTGCTGAATGACATCTTGCTTGGTCATATTTCGATATTGGCGATCTAAAAAATCTCGATTTTCATCCGCTGCACGATAAAGATCATTCACATATGTACCAACAATGCCACAAAATTGAGCCTGTTGTGACACAGTAAAACCAGATTGCTGTGGATCTAAATTGCCTAAAAATCCACGTACATCTTTTTTATATTTTTCATTGATGTCATTTACTGACAATACATATTGTTCAGCACTTGCAGCAAACACACCCTGCATTACAACACCCATTAAGCAAAATGCTAAAATGACTTTTTTCATGTATCAACATCTTTGGATTAAAGTTATAAAACAAAATGAGTTTATCACCGAACAATCAAAGCACCAAAACTCGAGCAACTTAAAAATTCAATAATAAAGCCAAATCAATCACATACAAAGGAACAACCACATAATCTATCAAATTTAAATTCTATATTTGCGCAAAAATATTTTATATTTTCAACATACGCTCTTTTTGCATTTCACCAACGCGCTGTTTAACTTTAGCTTCTAGAGATTTCGAATCTTTAGCCAAACGCTGAGCTTGCAATAAAGACTTAATGGCGCTTTCCTCCTGCCCAGTCCAATACTCGACTTCAGCACGATAGCGCAAAACATTTACAGAGCGATAAGCACCCGATTTATCCGCATTGGCCAATTGCAACATCAATCGCCAACCACTGACATCACGTGGATTAGATTGTAAGAAACGCTGCAAAATGATCTGCGCTTGTCCAAATTCTTTATTTCGTATTAATGCTTCAGCATATTTGTAATTCAGCGCGCGATTTTCTGGCATAACAACTGCTGGACTACGGATCGTAGTTAATGCCTCTTGAATCTTATTTTGACCCAAGTAAACATCAGTTTGTAACAATAGCAATAAAGCATGATTTGCATTTTGCAGCTTAGCATCATTTAGTATTTTTTGTGCTGCAGCATAATCACCTTGTTGTACCTGTAAACTTACTAGCGCCAATTCTGCGGCATAGTTCTTTTGTGCAACCATTGCATCTAGCTGTTGCTCCGTCACTTGACCAGAAAGTACACGGCTATACCATTTTAAAATTTCAAAATCTTGATCAAGTAAACTTGTTTTGACAGGTGGAAGCTGATTGGCACGTAATCGCGCCTCACTCATCCGCTCAGTTGTTAAGGGGTGAGTCAACCAAAAGTCTGGCAAAAAGCTCACCCGACTAGTCGCGCGATGCATCACTTCAAAAAAATCAGCCATACTTTGTGGGTTATATCCAGCACGATACATATACTGCATACCAATACGATCTGCCTCACGCTCTTGATTACGACTATATGTGAGCTGCTTATCCATTAATGCCGCTTGCGACCCCATCATGACAGCAGCACCAACATCTCCGTCTGCCTGAGAGGCAACAAGAGCACCAACTAAAATGCCCGCTAGTGACAATAAACCCTGTCCTTTAAAGGCTTCTTGCGAGCGACTGTAATGACGTTGTGATACATGTGCAATTTCATGCGCCATCACCCCTGCCACCTCATCCATATTTCGTGCAGAATTAATTAGTCCTGCATTTAAGGCAAATAGGCCACCCGGTACAGCAAAGGCATTAATTTGGGCATCATTAATCAACAGCAAACCAACAGGCTCACTAATTTGCGTTTGACTAAGAATATGAGTAAAAACAGCAAGTAGACGATCTTCCAACCAAGGATTTTGCGTCACAGGTAATTGACGATGTACTTCACGATAAACTTTTTCACCAATCGCGCGCTCTTTCTGCTGATCAAGCAGACCAATGCCACTACCAATTTCTGGCACATTAAATTGAGGGGTTGAATTGAAATCTACCGAATGCGTTTGCGCCAGACTCGAACAAAGACCAAGACCACATGCCAGTATTATTTTCTTCAAAATACAGCCCACTTTATAAATTCAATCCAACTAAAATATAGCATTGAAAATCGTATAATTATGGAAGAATCTGTTGTTAAATCATTATTCAAATACAGGATTCACCAAATAGCGCGGCTGCTTATCAGACAATGCATCGATTAAATTTTGATATGCCAATTCAGCCATACGCTTACGCGTCGCTTGTGTAGCCGAACCCACATGTGGCAACGTAACCACGTTATTCAGCTGAAAAAGCTCAGAACTTTGCAGCGGCTCTTTATCATATACATCTAAACCAGCTGCAAATATTTGCTTATCTTTAAGTGCTTGAATTAAAGCTTTTTCATCAACTACAGCACCACGAGAAATATTCACCAAAACCGCATGGGCTTGCATCAATGCCAACTCACGCACACCAATCAAAGCTTGTGATGCTGCGTTTAAATCAACTGCAACAACAACGAAGTCTGATTTTTTCAGTAAATCATCTAAAGCACAAAACTGAGCACTGAAAGCTTCTGCGACTTCAATCTTTTCACGGCGATTATGATATAAAACGTTCATATTAAAGCCATGAAATGCACGACGTGCAATTGCTGCACCAATATGACCTAAACCGATAATACCGATGGTTTTACCAAAGATATCCACCCCAAACTGACTTGCTCCAACCGTTCGTGACCACTGCCCTTGTTTGGTCCATTGATCTAATTCAGGTATTCGGCGTGCAGCACTCATGAGTAGACTAAAAGCTAAATCTGCTGTGGTTTCTGTCAAAACATGCGGCGTATGGGTTAACCAAATTTTCTGCTGATTTAAATAACTCAAATCATAATTGTCATAGCCCACACTCACACTCGAAATCACTTTTAACTTTTTTGCATGTGCTAAATTTTTCGAATTGAGTAAACGTCCTGCACCAATCATTGCATCAGCATCGGCACTGTGTTCTAAAATTTGCTGATTGACGTCGCCTAATTTTGGATTGATGTTAACGACTTTAAATTGTTGTTCTAAACGTTGAAGAATTTCTGAATCTATCTGACTAAATACCACGACTTTTTTTTGCATTGCTTTCCCGTGTATTGACTAAACTTGGATTTCTAAAGTGTATTTAACTCATTTTATTTTGCATAAACTGCCAAAGGCGTTTTTTTAATTTAGGCTGATCGATCATTTGTTGTAATGATGCCAGTGGATAAATCTTTGAATGCGCTAAATGTGGAATATCACCTAGGCATAAGATGTTTTTATCTAAACTTATCGCATCAATAAAACCCTGTACATATGATGCAGCACCACGTCCATCCTGTAAATTTACCCAAGCAAATGGCCATTGTAATGTATAAAATTGCGATGAAACCGCACGTTGTATATTAGCCCACAGTAACTGTTGATCCGCTGTCAACTCAGTGGAATCAATCACAACTACACAGTGCTCCAAACAAATAGCCTCAAGGCTAAATGCCGCTATTTGTAATATTGGACGTTGCTCCTCCTGCTGTTTTGTAACAGGTACAACATCGTGCTGCGGCTCAACAGGCACTTCATTTACCTGTTTGGTCTGTACTGACTGTGAATCAATTTGAGGAATGTTTTTTAGAATAATTTCTGAAACGGGTTGTAAGGCTATTTCAGGCGCGACCTGATCACGCCAAATGCTTGGGCTATATTGCTGACACGGTGCAGCCTGAGGAACCCAAAGGTCGATTCCCATTGCCGCCATTATGCTTCGCTGATGCCCAATCATGTTTTCATCATCACCCTATTCAGGTTTGGTATTCTAACGGTTATGTAGATGCTTTGCTGAACTTTTATAGATCATTCAGTTTAGCATTTTAGCCCTAATTTCACTCATTCAAGCGAGAAATTCTTATTTCATCTGCATGAGTCGCCCAATATAGCCCAGCTTAGCGATTTCTTGTTTATAAGCCTATAACCACTGTTTAATTCAATATTTAAATAATCATAAGACTATTTTTTTTCTGCATAATCTCAATCATTTCTTCCGCTTCAAAACCAATTCGCCAATACAAGAGTTGCAATACGTCTAATTCATCTTGCGTAATGATTCGATCGTTCCACAAACATATTTCAGCCACACCCAAAATACTCAATCGCTCACGTAATAACAGTCCCGCAATATCATTCAATATTTCAGCTAAATCAATCGGTTCGTCCGAAATGTCACGGTAATGTTCCAGCTCATCTTTACTTAAAATACGACTTAATATTTTTTCGCGAACTTCGAGCTGATTATCACTATTGATTTGCTGCACATGCAATAAAGCATCAATTAAACGTACGATACTTGGTTTAACATCTTCCAAAGACGTTGGCGTATGAGTTGGGAGTAGATTCAACTCATGTTTAACTGTTTCTAACAGCAAAGCATCGAGTAATCCAATCTCCCCATCTTCTTGAATAATTCGTGCTAGCTTAGTCAAGAATTGACGTGAAATAGTCGCAGGCATTGAACCAATGTTTTTACATGCTTCATGGAAAATGGAGATATGTACGCGCCCATCCAGATGCAATAAAGCATCTACAATCGCGCGACTCACTTCAGCTTCAGTCGGGATAAACTCTCGATACTGACGAATCATGAGGATTGCCACCATCACTTCACGTGAACCAGTTGCAGTTTGTAATGCACGTTGAATCAATTCTGGGCGCTGCCAATTATCACGTATTTCAGGATTAAGTGGCTTAATCGCATCCTTTAAAGCAAAACTAATCGGCGATAAACGCAATAATGGTAATGGCTGCGGTGAATTCCACGGTGTAGTGATGTCTGGACTGGCTTCCTCCAAAGAACGGAATAAGTTAAACAAAGGTTGATTGCGTAATTTCTTTAAATTTTCCAGTTGTAAATCTTGTATCAGTGCGGGATTCAACTCAAAAATACGCTGCTCAATACTTGGATGAATATTCATCCAATTTTGCTGACTTAAGGCATTTGCAAAGCACATATGCGAAATAGATTCTGCATATTCACTGTGAATTTGTGAACCCGAGTGATGCACATAAATACGGAGTAAGGTTTGAATATTGGCATCGTTCTGAATTAGGCGTTTCGTTTTCTGGTCATTTCGATAAGTCCGCGAACCAAGTGAAATGTATTTAATAAAACGTGAAATCAGTACACCTAAGCTACCAATTAGCCATATAACTGCACCAATTGCGACAAACAATGTTTCAAATTTATTGTCACGAGCCTGACCATTTTTATAAAAACCACGTTTAGCAATCTTACTTCCCCACTGACTAAAGGTCGTTAAACCGCTATATAAAATCTTTAAACGTGTATTTTCAGCAGCTTCGCCAGATAAAATTTTATTAAATTCATGGCTCAATAAACCATACATTTCCATTTCATCTAGGGTTTGCAGTGCTCCCCAAGTTAAAATGATGGATGTATCTTTAGGATTAAACCCTGCGGTTAGTGCATTTACCCCCACTTCATCTGGTAAAACATAAAGTGCCGGTGTTCCAATTAAGAAAGTATCAGCAAGTTGCTCTGTCATACGCAAAGCGAGACTTTCTTCAGGAATGCTTTCTATTAAGCTTAAACGACGCGCACCTAATTGCTTTGCAAGTGAATAACCACCTAAACGAAAGGTATAAAATTCGTAGATTACAGAGATCAACATGATCAGCAACACAGCTGCGATCAAAAAAGGACTTAATACATGCCAATAAACAGATTGTGTTGAATCGTAATAGTTCACAATCAAACCGACGATGACATTAATAATCGCAACCGTCATAAATACCGCAGCCATGCACATGGTGACAGGCCAAAACATATTTTTGTTTTTTATAAAATCATAACCCACGCTTCTCAATGTAATATCCTTAACTTACATTGTCTTTTGTTTGCTCATCATAAATGAAAAAAGCGGGAAATTCCCGCTTTTTCAGTATGTTTTAACCAGATTATTCTTCACGAACACCAGTTAAATCTACAGAAGCTGCATCAATGTTTACATCGATATAAGCTGGTTTTTCGTTCTTTGCAGAATCATTACGTTTACGCTCTAGTGCAGCAAGATATTCTGCATCAATGCCACCTGCCACGTATTTACCATCAAATACAGAACAGTCAAAGTCTTGTAGCTCTGGCACTTTCTTTGTACGTACTGCTGATTTAAGATCTTCTAAATCTTGGAAGATTAAACGGTCTGCACCAATGATTTCACGAATTTCTTCAACACTACGCTCAGATGCAATCAATTCAGATTTAGCTGGCATATCAATACCATACACGTTTGGATATTTCACCATTGGTGCAGCTGAAGCGAAGAATACTTTTTTTGCACCAGCATCACGCGCCATCTGAATAATTTCATTACACGTTGTACCACGTACAATTGAGTCATCTACAAGTAGTACATTTTTACCTTGGAACTCAAGCTCAACAGGGTTCAACTTTTGACGTACAGATTTTTTACGTAATTGTTGACCCGGCATAATAAAAGTACGACCGATATAACGGTTCTTCATAAAGCCTTCACGGAACTTCACACCCAAAGTATTGGCAAGCTCAAGCGCAGAAGTACGTGAGGTATCAGGAATTGGAATCACCACATCAATGTCGTGTTCTTCACCCCATTCGCGTTGAATTTTCTGAGCAAGTTTTTCGCCCATTTTCAAACGTGCTTTGTAAACTGAAATACCATCAATTGTTGCATCCGGACGAGCAAAGTAAACATACTCAAAGATACATGGACGATATTCAGGTGCTGCTGCACATTGCTTCGTATGCATTTCGCCCGTCGAGCTAATATAGATTGCTTCGCCCGGTGCAATATCACGCTCAACCTTAAAGCCAAGTGCTGTAATCGCAACAGACTCTGAAGCAATGATATATTCCATACCATTTTCAGTTTCACGAGAACCGTAAATTAATGGACGAATACCATTTGGATCACGGAAACCGACTAAACCTTGACCGGTAATCATGGCAACAACAGCATAACCACCTTTACAGCGCTCATGTACACGTGAAACGACATGAAAAATATCATCTGCAGATGGAGTCAATTTGGCACGTTTTTGCAATTCATGTGCAAACACGTTTAATAATACTTCCGAATCTGAATCCGTGTTCATGTGACGTAAGTCAGTTTTGAACAAATCTTCATGAATTTCAGCAGCATTGGTTAAATTACCGTTATGCGCAAGCGTGATACCATAAGGTGAGTTTACATAGAATGGTTGGGCTTCAGCACTGCTTGAAGAACCCGCTGTTGGGTAACGTACATGGCCAATACCATAGTTACCTTGTAATGCACGCATGTGACGTGTGTGGAACACATCACGCACCATACCCGTATCTTTACGCAGGAATAAACGACCATCCTGACAAGTTACAATCCCGGCTGCATCCTGTCCACGATGTTGTAACATCGTTAACGCATCAAACAACATTTGGTTAACAGGTGATTTACCAGCTATACCAACTACTCCACACATAGCAACCTCGCAGACAAGCTAGGGTTAATAAAAAGGATTATTCGTTGACTCGCCTGATCCAGAACGTCCATGCTTGTTCTGCGACTCAGAAGAATAGTCAGAAGATTTCTCGGCATCTTCAGACTTAATATGATGTAAGGCTTGATTTGCAGCATCTTTGGACATGGCAGTCGCCCAAGGTGCATACGGCAATAATGTCTGTACCATTTTCGACTGTTTCCAGTGCGGTGAGCTTTCCACCCAAGGCCCAATGCCTTGCATGGTTATGAGCACCACCAACAACCCTTTTAGGCTCCCAAACACACCACCAGCTAAGCGATTTAATGGCCCAAGCTTAAGTGTTTTCAGAATACTATTTAACAGCCAGGTCGCAACCCATGTCATGACCACAATCAACAGCACGATAAATGCAAACGCAGCAATTTTTTGAACCACTGGATCTGTACTGAGTGAAACCATCGAAGGTGCAAGGACGGTTGCATACTTTGCTGCAATAACAAGTGCAAGAATCCATCCAACGAAGTTCGCAAAGGCTTTAATAAATCCTTGTCGCAAACCGTTCAGCCCTCCAATGAGCAAAATAATCAGTATAAAGATATCAATGGTATTCATGATCTTTAAAGTGCGTCTACGCAATCTTTTACAAGTGTTGGACCTGTATATATGAGGCCACTATACACTTGTACAAGGCTTGCACCTGCTTTTTGTTTCGCCACTGCATCTGCACCCGACAAAATACCACCCACACCAATCAATGGAATGCGACCATTTAATACTTTTGCAAAGGCAGCGAGACATGCGGTACTTTTTTCAAATACAGGTGCTCCAGATAAACCACCCGCCTCATCACCAAATGGTAGGCCTTCAACGCCTTCACGTGACAATGTGGTATTGGTCACAATCAAACCATCTATTTTAAAGGTTAACAATTGCTGTGCAATAAATTGAATATCTTCAGGTTCAAGATCTGGAGCAACTTTAAGTACCAATGGCACATAATGTTGATTTTCATCAGCCAATTCAAGCTGACGCTTTTTCAAAGTTTCTAACAGTTCAGTCAAAGCATCGCCACTTTGTAAGCTACGAAGGTTCTTTGTATTAGGAGAAGAGATATTAACAGTAATATAAGAAGCGTAATTGTAAACTTTTTCTAGACAAATCAGATAATCATCAACAGCTTTCTCCACTGGAGTCACTGCATTTTTACCAATATTGATACCCAAAATACCTTTGAATTTCGCAGCTTTTACATTTTCAATCAGTTTATCCACGCCATCATTATTGAAACCCATACGGTTAATAATAGCTTTTGCTTTCGGTAAACGGAATAAACGCGGTTCAGGATTACCTGATTGAGGAAGAGGTGTGATCGTACCAATTTCAATAAAGCCAAAACCTTGGCTCGCCAATGCATCAATATATGCACCGTTTTTATCAAGACCGGCTGCTAAACCCACTGGGTTTGGAAATTGAATTCCCATACATGTCACTGGTTTAGATGCGATGTTTTGGCGCATCATTCCTATCTTGTGAGAGGATTTCAACAGTGACAATGTCAGCTCATGTGCACGCTCTGGTGCTAAACTAAACAACAAAGGGCGGGCTAGAGAATACAACATATCTATAAAAGTCTACTGCTTTTTAAGTCGGCATATTATAGGCATAGCATCACAAAAACACCATGCTTAGCAGATCTTTATTTTTACCGATTATTGTACAGTCGCTGTTAATTTAATCTGTCCAGCTTCAGAACTAAATTCCATCTTTTCAACACTTAAGCCCATTTGAACCAATTGTGTAAGAAAATTTGCCAATACTGCATAATTTTCATGCATCACCGCAATTTGAATCTGATCACCCATTTGTTGTGATGCAACAGACAAACCTTGCTGCTGAGAAACGCGCTGTACTTTTTCCGATGCGCTTAGTTGACCATCCCCTGCTGGCTTCATGGTCACTGCATTACTTTGCATCCATACCACAGTGTCTTTTAAATCATTGACTCTTTTTTGCTGAAAGTTGGCGGCTTTATTCATATAAAATAAAGCAGCACCAATGGCAGCCACCAAAACAAATATTGTGGTAAAGATGACCATCACACGCTCACGCATGCTTAAACGATCTAAATAATCCGTCATGCGTTCAATTTGCAGGTCTATGCGCTGCTGAAACTGTTCCATTTTTGTCATTATTGTACTTTCACCAATCCGATTACACCGTTAGTACTCGGCTGAATATTGCCTAATTCGACTTTAAAACCTTGCTGTTTAAGTTGATTACTTAAATTTTGCAGGACTTCCGATGAATTGGCTTTCAATTCCATATTCATTATTGAAGCCTCATAACTCACACGACTGGCCACAACCTGATTTTGCATTAAAACGGGGCCAACTCGGCTCAATACCGCTAAAGCCTGAGCATTACCCGTTTGGCTTTGACGTAATTGGGCTTCAAATTGGCTTTTTAAGGTTTGTTCAGTTACAGGATATGATTGACCAAACCAATATTTAAATTGGTCCAAAGCTTGATTTGCCGTAACATTAGCTACTTTTTTATACTGATACCAACGTAAAGCATCATAGCTAAACTGTGTAATTATCGCAGCAACCAATACAGCTGCACATGCTTTCCAATAACCAGACACACCACTATTGGACTTAGCTTTGGGCAATACATTCCAAGGATGTTGTTTCGGCTTTTTTAAAACCGGCAACTCATAATGAAAAGATTCGAGTTGATCATGTGTGATACTTGCTTCTAAACAATGAGTTTGATCTGCCGTCAAATTAGAAATTTTATATTTCGGTTGTATACTTTGATAATCGAGATACAACGCCAAATCATCAATCGACTGCCCCACATACTCCGATTCACGAACCAGCAAATGGCCACCCACATTAGCCAAAGTATGCTGTCCAAGTTCTGGTACTGGCAACACCAAAAAATCTGGTAATAAAGAAACAACCTTAACAGGTATCAGCGTCAAAGCATGTTGCATGGTTTCAACAGCAGAATTTGCAATACCCATTACCGTTAACTGATCTGGGTTTTGAAAGTGATGCAAAATTTTCATCGCGTCCAAAGGCAGGATGACAAATTCTTCTAAAAGATACTTAACCCCTTCTGGCCCCAGCTTTTTATATTGTGCTTTTGGAAAATTTTGCTGAATCAGTTGCACATCACGACTTGGAAAGAATACAACAGCTTCCTTTCCAGCGTGTGGCTGAATTTCTCGAATAAGTTGTTCAAGGGTGGATGA
This sequence comes from Acinetobacter sp. YH12227, assembly GCF_013417785.1. NCBI lineage: Bacteria > Pseudomonadati > Pseudomonadota > Gammaproteobacteria > Moraxellales > Moraxellaceae > Acinetobacter > Acinetobacter sp. YH12227. Next base: position 40,610 of record NZ_VPDH01000006.1, read on the forward strand.
CTGTTTCCAAAAATCACCCTCAGACCATTGCCAAACCCCATTGGCTTCTGGCATCCATAAATACAACATTGATTATTTTCTGCCGTTTTAATTGGTTTTTATATAGATGGTATAAACGATTTAATTTGTGTTGATAAACCTGGCGCAATAACTGCCTGATCATAAATTCGGGCTTCAGCAAGGGAATACGGATTAAAGAATTCCGATACCAATAATGATGCAATATGCGCAACAACGTTCATGTGACACACCACAACAATAGACTCATACGGTAAATGAGACAACCACTCCACCGCAATTTTTGCATCATCTTCTGGTTTAATGGCATTACACACCACCACAGGAACGTTTGGGAAATACTTTTGCAAGTACGAAAGCGTTTGCTGTGCTCTAAGTAAAGGACTCACCACAAAAACCTCCGGATGAATCAAATCTTTCAAGTACTGTGCTGTTTGCTCTGCTTGTGCAATACCACGTTCTGTTAATGGGCGTTTGATATCATTTCCCATGATAGGTGGCGCAGCTTCGCCATGTCTTACTAAAGTGAGTTGCATAAAATGTCCCTATTCTATCCAGCATATTATATATAGCATGTATGACAAAGCTATGATTATTCACAAAACTTCGAGCGTTTAAACCTGCTGATGCGGCAGTACAAATTCCACATCACTACGATGCCCATTTTTCATAAGTGAAAGTGCGATATTTATTGCAGGTGCACCTTCAAAAATAACTTCATATAAAGCACTCGTAATTGGCATATATACATCAAGCTCTTCAGAACGTGCTCGCACTTGAACAATCGTATTAATACCTTCCGCTGTTTGTCCTAACTCAGTGGTTGCCTGCTCTAATGATTTACCACTTCCTAACGCAAAACCAACTTGATAGTTTCGACTCAATGGGCTACTACAGGTTGCAAATAAATCACCAACCCCCGACAAACCGAGGAAGGTTAATGGATTAGCTCCTAACTTAACGGCAAAGCGACTCATTTCAGCTAAAGCACGGGTTAGAATCATACTTTTAGTGTTCTCACCGACACCATATGCCGCAGCCAAACCCATCGCGACCGCATAAATATTCTTTAAAGCACCACCAAGTTCTACACCATGCACATCATCACTGGCAAAAACACGGAATAATGCACTGTGTAAAGCTTGCTGAACTGCATAACGCACTAGCTCTGATTGGCTGGCAATTACAGTCCCTGCAGGTTGTCCAGCCACGATTTCTTTCGCTAGGTTTGGCCCTGACAGCACACCGTAGGGAACTTCTGGTAATTCTTCACGAATAATATCGCTCATAAAACTAAAAGTATTGGCTTCAATACCTTTGGTTAACGACACCACAGCTTGCGAGGTTATAAAGGGTTTAATTTGTTGCAACACACTACGAAAAGAATGGCTCGGAATAGCCACTAAAATAATATCGCGATTACATACAGCCTGCTCTAAATCAGAAACAGCCACCAAACCTGCTTCAAGTTGAAAATCAGGCAAATAACGCTTATTAATATGAGTTGCATTAATATCAGCTGCAACTGCTTCATCACGAATCCAAATCATGGTATCGCAACCATTACGTACAGCAGTATTTGCCATTGCCGTACCAAAGCTCCCTCCACCCAAAACCGTCACACGTAGTGCTGTTTTTTGATCAACTGATACAGGGCTCACTAGGCTTGCGAAATCAAGTTCTGACATTTTAGTTTTATCCTAATTACGTATTTCTATCTATTTCATTTATGCCAATGGCTGACAAAATCCGCTGAATTTATTTCTGCACGTGCAGGAATTGCTTTCACTGCTGTACCTATATAAATAATGCCTGAAATTAAATCATTTTCAGTAAGACCTAAGGCTTGCTTAAAAAGTTTAGATTCAACGACAGCACCACTACGCCACATTGTTGAAAAACCTTGTACTTGTAGCGAAAGAAGGAAGTTTTGTACAGCTGCACCAGAACTTAAAATTTGTTCAAAATGCGGTACTTTGGGATGATCTTGTAATTTTGTAAGTGCTAAAATAAGTAAAGGTGCACGAAATGGATGGTGTTTTACACGTTCTAATTGTGCTTCTTCTGTTTGCCCTGTATCCGCTAAAGCCTGTGATAAAAGCTCACCAAATGATTCACGTTCAGTTTCAGGAATAACAACAAAACGTGTTGGCTTTAAACGGTGATGGTCAGGTGCAGTAAGCGCCGCTTGAAATGCTTGTTCCAATTGTTCAGCATTCGGCGCAGGCTCAATTAAATGACCAATTGACTGACGCTGATGAATATTTTGATGAACTGAATCAACTGCTGATTTTAGAATTGACATCTATCTACTGTACTTAAAAACTTTTGCTCAAGATTAGCATATTCTCAAGCACTTACTCTAGAATGTTTCTACTGTTGACTCACAGATCTCTTTGCTAGAAGCCTCATTCACAGATTCACTATAAAAAAACTGCATAATCTGTACAGCACATCCCTGTTGTATAAGCATTTTTATGATCAAATGATTTAAATTATTTCTGTTACGGGGTATACCATGAAAGTAATGAAAAAAACTTATGCTGTAGTTACTGCACTTTCAGCTGCAATATTAATGACAGCATGTACAAGCACACCAACTAAAACACTTGCCGTACAAAAACCAAATAATCAATACGAAGTAACAGCCGTAGGAAAAACCAGTATTGCTGCTAAAAATAACGCAATTGCTGCGGCTAATAGTACTTGTGGTAAAAATGCTTCACCTATCGTTGTTGACGAAAAACAAGAATACAACGGCGTATTAAAAGGTGTCGTCGATGAAAAAACTGGACAAATGATTCAAGCGGCTGCTGGCGTACTTGGTACCATTACTGGTAACAGCGGTAGCATCAGTAAAGATGACGACTATCAAACTGTTTTAACTTTTACTTGTCAGGCGAAGTAATACTAAACTATGGTGACGGTAAATATGACTCATCCATAAAAAAGCCACTCAATTGAGTGGCTTTTTTTTAACTGGCATTCTGCTTTTAATTAGCAATAACCTTCCAAGCGGGTTAAAGGTAATTTTTGACCAATGGCTTTTTCAATTTCTGGCAAAGAGAACGCATCATCTTCTGACAAAAAGCTAATACTCACACCGCGAGTACCTGCACGACCGGTACGACCAATACGATGTACATAATCATCTGACTGTTCAGGTAATGTGAAGTTCACCACGTGTGAAACGCCATCCACATGAATACCACGCCCAGCAACGTCAGTCGCAATCATAATATTATGTTGACCATTTTTAAATTGATCCAACATTTTTAGGCGTTTGTCTTGCGCGATTTCACCAGACAACATCACCACTTTATAACCATCTCTTTTAAGATGATCATACAACTTACGTACTTGATCACGTCGATTGGCAAAGATCATTACTTTTTCAATCGGCTCTACACGTAAAATTTCTTCTAACAATTTATATTTGTCAGATTTAGCCACCATGTAGACACGTTGTTCTACGTCAGCATTGGTTTTTTTCTCAGGTTCAATTTCAACAGTCACTGGTTCAAACAACCATTGCTGTGCCAAATTTAAAACGTCATAACTAAATGTTGCAGAGAACATCAAAGTTTGTCGTTGTTCTTTACGTGGTGAAAAGCGCACGATACGTTTTACAGATGGGATAAAGCCCATATCTAATAAACGGTCAGCTTCATCAATCACTAAAAATTCTATTTGATCTAGCCAAACTTCTTTTTGTTCAACAAAATCAATCAAGCGACCCGGTGTCGCCACCATAATGTCGACAAAATTACGATTTAAAAGATTTTTTTGCTTATCAAAATCTACCCCACCGAGCAAAGTCATGACATTCAAATCAGTGTATTTCACTAATTCTTTTGCATCACTTTCAATTTGCAAAGCAAGTTCGCGCGTTGGTGCAAGAATCAATGCACGCGGTTCACCACGATAACGCTGTTCTTTAATTGGATTATTCAACAAGTCATTGATCACACTGACCAAGAAAGCCGCAGTCTTCCCAGTACCAGTTTGAGCACGACCAATAGCGTCATGTCCAGCCAATGTAAATTTTAAAACCTTTTGCTGAATAGGCGTCATATCCTTAAAACCTAAAGCATCAATGGCTTTTTTAAGGTTCGGATGTAAATTTAAGGTTTCAAAACCTGATGACATATAGATGTGCCCTAATTGAATAATCACAAAATTGCTGAAGCATTATAAACAAAAAACGCCCCAATTTACATTGGAGCGTTTTTGAGTACATTCAGACGATTAGTCTAAAGGTTGTACTTCTTCAGCTTGGAAGCCTTTTTGACCTTTAACAACGCTGAATTCTACGCGTTGGCCGTCACGAAGTGAACGGTGGCCTTCGCCCATAATTGCGCGGAAATGAACGAATACGTCGTCGCCGCCGTTACGTTGAATAAAGCCAAAGCCTTTAGTGTCGTTGAACCATTTAACAACGCCTTGTTCACGAGCTGTCATAAGTTAATCCTTATCGTATTTAAAAAAGAAGGACCACCCGGTGTTGCAAACAGCAGACCAAACAAGGTTAAAAAATATTTTTATTTCTAAGCTTGTAATCATTCTGTAAAACTATCAACAAAATCCCGGTTACATCCAAATATATCAAGAAAAACGCGGCTTCACAGCCCTCATAAATCTTAATAACGCAACGAGCTTAACATGGGTTAAACGCAAATAATAGGTTTTTTTGCGCTAAATTCCTTATCAATAAGCTTATTTTTTCACATACTTTTCAACAATGAATAGCTAAGACTTTTCGCCTTTTTATAGTTGGGATTTGGCACTGTATTTGCTAATATTTCATTTCATATGTAAATGCGATGAAGTTCAGCTGTGAATGATGGTAAAAAGACAGTGCTCACTGTTGATGCAATGGGTAAACCCTGCCCAATGCCTTTATTGATGTTAAAAAAAGCATTAAAGAATAGTTCTGGACATACTTTGCTTTTGAAGTCATCTGACCCACATAGTCAACAAGATGTATCACGATACTGTCAAATTCATCAGTTAGACTTTCAATTGAGTAAAATTTCAGAGTCTGAATTTCATTACTTAATTGAATCTTAAAAAGTTTCGTATAAACTTAATTGCTTCACATTTGCATAAAACTTTACATTTCTATACCCAATTTTCCATTATTTAGCGAAATATTGGATTAAGATAAATCTTAATTATTGGGCATAGCCTTTTTTATTTCTCAAGGAGAAGATATGAGTGACAGCAGCAATCAATTGATGCCCCTGTCATTATCGGCACCCGGGGTGAATCTCGGTGCTTATATTAGTACTGTTAACCAAATTCCTATTTTAACGGCCGAACAAGAAAAAGAGCTGGCCGAACGTTATTACTACGACCAAGATTTAGATGCTGCCAAAATGTTGGTAATGTCGCACTTGCGTTTTGTTGTACATATTGCGCGTAGCTATGCAGGCTATGGCCTGCCACAAGGCGACCTGATTCAAGAAGGTAACTTGGGCTTAATGAAAGCAGTAAAACGCTTTGACCCTACTATGGGTGTTCGCCTTGTTTCTTTTGCAGTGCATTGGATTAAGGCAGAGATTCACGAATATGTGATTCGTAACTGGCGTATTGTTAAAATTGCAACTACCAAAGCGCAGCGAAAATTATTCTTTAATTTACGTAGCTTAAAAAAATCGTCTAAAAAGCTCACCATGGCTGAAGCTGAGTCAATCGCCAATGACTTAAATGTGACTGCAGCACAAGTGCTCGAAATGGAAGGTCGTTTAACAGCATACGATGCAGCCTTCGAAGCACAAGGTGATGACGATGACGAAGGTTCAACGCATGTTGCCCCAGCGCTATATTTAGAAGATAACCGCTACGACCCTGCTCGCTTGGCTGAAGAAGAAGATTACGAAGAACAAAGTAGCACTGCTTTGCATGATGCGATGGATCAACTCGATGATCGTTCTCGTAATATTTTGCAGCGTCGTTGGCTAGATGATGAAAAATCAACGCTACATGAACTTGCAGCTGAATATAATGTCTCTGCAGAACGTATTCGTCAGTTAGAAAAAAATGCGATGGAGAAAATCAAAGTCGCAATGTCATCAAATTAATGACTGAATTCGGTCTAATATCCATGAAAAAAGAGCATCTAAATGCTCTTTTTTTTGGTTTAAATCAAAATAAAGATTGGGTCGTTTTACTTAAATTACGTTCAAAAATATGCTATGGTTGTGCGCAAAATTTGTTAGGGTGAATGCACATGTGGATGGCAATCTCCGCACTCAATTTAGCTTTTGCAGTCATGCTTGGTGCTTTTGGCGCACATGGATTAAAAGCACGTGCCAGTGAAGCTCAACTTGCTTGGTGGCAAACCGCAACCGACTATTTTTTCTATCACGCCCTCGGTTTACTTGCACTTGCAATTATTGCGAAAGTGATTCCGCAAATTCCGATCAAAGCCAGCTTCCTTCTTATCCAAATTGGTATTTTGTTTTTCTGTGGCTCACTATATATCATGGCGCTTGGCTTACCGCGTGGTTTAGGTGCAATCACCCCAATTGGCGGTGCACTGATGATTGCAGGTTGGGTTATCCTCGCATGGAATGCGTTTAAATTTGCAAGATAAACGAATAAAGAGTACTGAAGCGAACAAAACAGACTCAATCTTCAAATTTGCCTAGAACGAATGGAAATCAGCACAAATGCAAATATTTTTAAACGGCGAAGCAACTCAAACTGACTGTATAAACCTGTTGCAATTGATTCAACAATTGCAACTAGAGGGTAAACGTTTCGCTGTCGAAAAAAATGAAATGATCATCTCAAAAAGCAAATTGGAACAAACACTAATTGCTGAGCAAGATCATATTGAAATTATTCATGCCGTTGGCGGCGGCTAAAATGGAGCTCCCATGGAAGACACACCTTTAATTATAGGTTCACGAACTTTTAACTCACGTTTATTGGTCGGTACCGGTAAATATAAAGACCTAAATGAAACAGATTTAGCGATTCAAGCCAGCGGCGCGGAGATTGTTACCGTTGCAATTCGACGTGTGAACATTGGTCAACATGCGGATCAGCCTAACTTGCTTTCTGTGATTCCGCCTGAAAAGTACACCATTTTACCCAATACAGCGGGTTGCTTTGATGCCAATAGCGCAGTACGCACCTGCATGATGGCACGTGAATTATTGGATGGTCACAACTTGGTCAAATTAGAAGTATTGGGTGATGAAAAAACCCTCTACCCGAATATTACCGAAACGTTGAAAGCAGCACGTACTTTAATAGATGATGGTTTCGAGATAATGGTGTATACCTCTGATGATCCAATCGTGGCACAAGAGCTTGAAAGTATGGGCTGTGTTGCGATTATGCCTTTAGGTAGTTTAATTGGTTCTGGTCTTGGTATTCTCAACCCACACACCATTTCAATTATTAAAGAAAACGCTAAAGTGCCTGTATTGGTTGATGCTGGCGTTGGTACGGCAAGCGATGCAGCTATTGCAATGGAATTGGGCTGCGACGGTGTATTAATGAATACAGCTATTGCGGCTGCACAAAATCCAATTTTGATGGCTTCAGCTATGAAAAAAGCCATTGAAGCTGGTCGCGAAGCCTTCCTCGCTGGTCGTATGCCACGTAAACGTATGGCTAATGCTAGCTCACCTGAAACAGGATACTTCTTTAAATAAGCCCTGATTCACGCTATAAAGAGGACTCAAACGAGTCCTTTTTTTGACGATAATAATGAAAATTCCCAAACTCATTTACACCTTTCCCCTTTTGGTACTTCCATGTTACCTACATGCCCAAATTCCAGCCCAGGCCAAATTACTCGCGCCAAAAGGTTGGGACATCTTAATGGCAGCAACTGGTGACTTAAATAAAGATCAGCTGCAAGATATAGCAATGATTGTTGAGAAGCAGAAAGTTGATATCGTTACAAAAGATGAAGATGGCAAGGTCATTCATGACAATCCGCGAAAATTTTTAGTATTCTTTAAAACTGCTCAGGGTTACCAACGAGTTGCAGAAAACAATAGTATTCCTGTTGCTGAACAAGCCAACTCATGTTTGCTCGACCCACTGGCTGAAGCGGATAAGCTTAAAATTTCTAAAGGAATTTTAAAGGTACATTTCAGCTACTTTATGGCCTGTGGTGGCTGGGAATGGCCACGTCACAGCTATACCTTTAGATGGCAAAATAAGCGCTTTGAATTGATTGGATTTGATTACAGCAGTTTTCATCGCGCTTCAGGAGAAGAAACGTCTAAGAGCTATAATTTTCTAACCCATAAACGCAAGGAAATACTGGGTGGCAACACCTTTGAAGAAAGTAAAACCCAAATTAAATGGACGAGCTTTAAAACGCCCCAAACATTGACCTTAAATAATATTAACTTTGATGACTTTTATACACAGTTTGAATACTAAAACTTTTATAGATCAGCAAAAAACGCCTCACAATGAGGCGTTTTTATAAATAACTAAAGATATTTTAAGGAATCAAGCCTTCATCTCGCATTGCAATTTGTACCGATTGACGCTCAGCAACTTTATTACGAATCGCAATAATATTTTTATACGGTGTTAAATCGTGCTCAATGCCATTTGACCAATTTGTAAGTACAAAAAGGTAGGCATCTGCCGGACCAAAGTTATCATCAACCAAATAATCATTATCTGACTCGCCAATCGCTTTATCGATATAACTCAATAAACGGTCAATTTCAGCATAGGCTTTTTCTTTTGCTACAGCATCTAATGGCGCACCAAAGAATACTGCATAGGCATCATGCAATTCAGAATTCAGATAACCTAACCACTCCAATACTTTTGCACGACCTAAGCCTGATGGTGGAATTAAGTCTTGTTTAGGATCATGTTGTGCCAAGAACGGTAGAATCGCTACGTTTTCAGTAAGTATCAAACCTGGATTAATTTCTAAAGCTGGAACATATCCTTTTGGATTAATCTCGTAATAATCTAATCCTTTTTCTGTTTTATGGGTTTTAAGGTCAACACGAACCAAATCAAAATCTACGTTAATTTCATTTAAAATTATATGGGCAGCCAATGAACATGCACCTGGCGAATAATAAAGCTTCATATCTGATCCTTGTTATAAACTATTAACTGTTTTAAATCGCTTCTGACAAACTTTCAAGTGATCAAACCTGTAAATTGCAAAAAAGCGTAAATGCTGAAACACATATACTCATTGACTATTGTCCATATCTATAGAATTTTCAAGTCAAACTGTTATGCATTTTTTTATTCAGTTGTTTTAACATAGCCCTGTTTAAAGTTTGATGAAAATATACAGTGCTGCAACTCAAAAAAGATCAATGGTTTTCTAATATTCGTACCGATGTACTGGCCGGTTTAGTGGTTGGTTTAGCACTGATTCCAGAATCAATAGCGTTTTCAGCGATTGCAGGTGTTGATCCACAAGTCGGACTATATGCATCTTTTTGTATTGCTGTCAGTATCGCATTTTTTGGTGGTCGCCCTGCCATGATTTCAGCGGCGACAGGCGCAATGGCACTGCTGATGATTACCTTAGTCAAAGAACATGGCTTGCAATATTTATTAGCAGCGACTGTGCTTACAGGGATCATCCAAATTATTGCTGGCTATTTTAAAGTTGCAAAGTTAATGCGCTTTGTCTCTCAGGCAGTGGTCTACGGTTTCTTAAATGCACTAGCGATTTTAATCTTTGTTGCTCAAATACCTGAAATTTCCAAAATGGATAGTACGGGTTATCTATTCATGCTGCTTGGCTTAGCTGTGATTTACTTATTTCCCTACATTCCTAAACTTGGTAAAGCAATTCCATCCCCTCTCGTTTGTATTATTGTTTTAAGTTGCTTGGCGCTATTGCTTGGTTCAAATATGCGCACCGTCAGTGATTTAGGGCAGCTACCTGATACCTTACCTATTTTCTTAATTCCGAATATTCCATTCAATATAGAAACACTGACGATTATTTTCCCGTATTCCATGACGTTAGCGACCGTCGGTTTACTTGAAACCATAATGACCACAACGGTGATTAATGAAATCACCCATACTGAAGCCGATCGCCATCAAGAATGCCGTGGCCAAGGGATGGCAAATATTGTTAGCGGATTTATGGGCGGTATGGCCGGTTGTGCCATGATTGGTCAATCTATTATTAATGTAACTTCAGGTGCGCGTACACGCCTATCGACCTTAATCGCAGGTGTTTTCCTACTCTGTTTGGTTGTTTTCCTAAAAGATTGGCTGGCTTATGTGCCAATGGCAGCTTTGGTCGCAATTATGATTATGGTTTCATTGACGACATTCCAATGGGGCTCTGTGAAACAATTTAGCAAACACCCAAGCTCTTTTAACATTGTGATGATTGCTGTAGTTATTGTCGTTTTGCTGACACATAACTTAGCACTTGGCGTATTTGTTGGCGTTTTACTTTCAGCGCTATTTATCATTAATCAATTAGAAAGCTCAGTAAAAGTCACTTCAACTTTGCATAATCATCAACGTCGCTACCAAGTCAGTGGTCAAATTTTCTTTAGTAGTTCAGAGCGTTTTTTCCAATTTTTTAACTTTGATGAGCATATTCAATCGGTAGAAATCGACTTGTCACATGCACATATTTGGGATATTACCTCGGTCAATATGCTAAATAGCGTGGTGGAAAAATTTGAAGCAATAGGCATCAAAACGCAGTTACTTGGTCTCAATGAAGCCAGCGCAACCTTAATTGATCGAATCAATAATTAAGCCTACGCTTGGTCATTTTAAAATTCCATTTAGCTTAATTTGCCGCCTCACTGAGGCGGCAATATTATGTATACTCAACGACATTTAATGTTTAAATCATTTACTAATTCAATGAAAATTATAAATTTTGTTGAATCTTATGTTTATAAAAAATACAATGACTCCATATTAAAATATTTTTTAGTTTTGATTTATTTACTTCCGCACTTCTTTTAAATGATTTAGAACTTTAGGGGAAAGGCGGAATAATGCGACAAGGATTTGTATTTGATCCAGTCCAAAAATATCTCAATGTGCTCATCATTTATAGCATCGTAGTATTTATCAACTTATTTTTTTGCTCAGCAGTCAATGCAAGCCTACAAAACACCCCAAGCTGTACAGCAAATATCAAATCTATTCAGGTTGCACAAGGCAACCAATTAAATCCTCAACTACGTCCCACCGCAGGCTGGCTTAACATACAACAATTTCCCGACCAGTGGAGCTCACGCTGGCCAGATTTTCATGGCAATGCTTGGTACAAAATTGATTTTAATTATCACTGTACAACATCCTTCCAAGCACCCATTTCTTTTGCGCTCGAAAGCATTACTCAAAGTGGCAAGATTTATATTAATGATTCATTGCTATGGAGTGATTTATCTGTACATGAGCCTGCATCTCGTAGCCAATATGTCCCACGCCAATGGAGCATTGCCCCGTCAAGTTTAAATGAAGGTAGAAATGTCATATGGGTACAGGTCTACGGTAGCTTGACGCAAAAATCTGGACTGGGGCAAATCAGTCTAGGTACAAATCAAAGTGTATTGCCTATCTACAAAAGTTGGCTACTTGAAAAAAGAACCCTAATTGAATTTAACGCCATGATTAGCTTCGTGGTTGGTATTTTCTATTTTCTCGCTTGGCTGACCAATCGTAAGGAACGCAGTTTTTTATGGTTTGCTATAACCAATTTTTGCTGGATTTTTTATAGCATCTGCTTTTTGTTAACAGGCCCTTTAGCGTTTTCAACTACAGTATTAGATAGAATACAGAATATTATTTTCTGCTTTTATACGGTAGCGGGTTGTTTAGCGCTCTGGTCATTCGTGGATTACAGTTTCCCTCGCTTGGAAAAAGGACTGTGGGCATTTTTCACAGTCGCATTAGTCTGTCTAAGCTTCATACCACTCACACAGCTTAACACTGTCATTCAAATCTTTTTTGGTGTTGCAGTACTGATCTTTTTAGCAAAATGTATTAGCTTCCCCTTTTTAGCTTATCAATCTAAACAGCCTGAAAGTTACTTGATGGCTGCTGTATATCTATTCTTTATCCCAATTGCTTTTCACGATGCACATTTTGTAATTTCTATGGAAGGTCGCCCGCTATCACCGTATACAGGTCCCTTCACCACGCTGTCTTTAGGGGCAATTTTAGGTTTACGTTTAGCACGTAACGCACGCCAAATTGATCGTTTTAATAAAACTTTATCGGAAAATGTATCTCGGGCTAAAATAGAATTGATGGAATCTTTAGAAAAACAACATCAACTTGCCATTGAAAATGTTCGTCTACAAGAGCGCATTCATCTTTCCCATGACCTACATGATGGTTTAGGCGGTTCAATTGTCCGTTCAATGTTATTGCTCGAACAAAATGACAAAGTTGAAAAACCACAAATTATGTCAATGCTGAAACTATTTCGAAATGACCTTCGACAAGTCATCGACTCAGGCTCAAGCATCGGTGTAAAAGCGCCTGACACACCTATTGAATGGGCTGCACCGATTCGACATCGTTTTGTACAATTATTTGAGGAATTAGAAATCCAATCAAATTGGAGCTTTGCACCAACATGGATTAATAGCCCGAATGCCGCACAATGTTTAACATTGACACGTGTTGCCGAAGAAACCCTCACCAACATCTTAAAACATAGCCAGGCCAATAAAGTCACTGTTTCCCTGAGTGAACTAGACGATCTATTGATTTTGCAAATTGAAGACAATGGGATCGGTTTTGATCCATCTGAAGTCGATCAAGGCCTACATGTGGGATTACATAGCATGCGTACACGTATTGCAAGAATAGATGGTGAGTTTCATATTGATTCAAAACCGGGTCATACACGCGTAAAAATCATTTTACCAATGCTTGATGATCAAGCCGAAAATAAACTCTAATCTGAATTCTAGCACTTGCTTTAGCAGTATCTTAGAGTCGCTTTTTTCCTGAAAAAATTTGACTTGTCAGACTCAGGACTTAAAATACCGCATTCGAATTTTTTACATTTGCCAAAGTTATGTCGAACGATCAATTAGACCAGCAAGCCTTAGAACTGGATAACCTAAACGAACACCGTGAAATCGTAACGTTTATGCGTCGTTCAACTCCACTCAATACATCTCAACGTACTGCATTGGAACAACATGGCCATTTAATCTTAGATTACCCTGTTGGTGATCTACGCCAACACTTTGAACACCCTGAGCGTCCTCTGACTGTCGAAATTGGTTTTGGTATGGGCCGTTCATTGGTACTGATGGCAAAAGCAAATCCTGAACGTAACTTTGTCGGCATTGAAGTACACGTACCGGGGATTGCACAGTGTGTATATGAAGCAGGTCTAGCAGGCTTAACTAACCTACGTGTGTTGGATGCAGATGCCATTCAAGTGCTGCGTGAAATGCCAGACAACAGTATTAATACCGTTCAATTGTATTTCCCTGACCCATGGCAGAAAAAACGTCATTTCAAACGCCGTTTCGTTTCACATGACCGCATGCCGTTAGTTGAAGAAAAATTGGAAATGGGCGGTACTTTCCATGCTGCAACAGACTGGGAACCGTATGCTGAATGGATGTTAGACGTATTGGACAACCGTCCGCGTTTAGAGAATCTTGCGGGTAAAGGCAATAGCTACCCTCGTCCTGAATGGCGTCCACAAACCAAATTTGAACGTCGTGGTATTGAGGCAGGTCATAAAATTAATGACTTCATTTTCAAAAAGATCAATTAATCTATTTTGAAAATTTAAAAAACCACCGACATCGGTGGTTTTTTTATTATTTAAATCAGAAAAATATTAAGCAACCTTAGATTGCTGCTGCGCTTGACGAATCATATCCACTGCTTTTTCGGCAATCATCACGGTTGGTGCATTAGTATTGCCATTAACCACAGACGGCATAATCGATGCATCCACTACACGTAAGTTCTGAATACCATACACTTTCAGCTCTGGATCAACGACAGCCATTTCATCGATGCCCATCTTACAGCTACCAACAGGATGATAAACCGTATCTACCCGCTGACGTAATATGGCACGAATATCATCATCCGTTTTGACCAATGAGGTAAATAGATCTTGCTTGTAATGACCCGCTAAGGCAGGTGATAACATCAATTGCTGAGTAATTTTAAAACCTTGGACTAAATCTTCAACATCCTGATCATCGCCTAAAAAATTTGGATCAATTAATAATGGATCATGAATACTTGAACCACTGATTTTAATTGTACCGCGACTACGTGGATTCAACAGACATACATGGCAAGACAAGCCATGACTGGCATGGAACTTACGTGCATGATCATCGACAAGTGCCACAACAAAATGTAATTGTAAGTTCGGAATTTCCAGCTCTGGTGAAGTCTTTAAAAAGCCGCCACACTCAGCAAAATTTGAAGCAATCATGCCACGACGTTCTTTACGGTAACGGCCAATTTGTTTCAGCATATCCATCGAGCCGGGAATTGAAATACCAAAGGTTCCTTGATACTCCTTTACACTATAACCAAAGATAAAGTCAGGATGGTCGTGGAAATTTTTGCCGACACCCGGTAAGTGGTGCTTTAACTCAATACCATATGCCTGTAATTCAGTTTGTTCACCAATACCCGAAAGCATTAAAATTTGTGGAGATTGTATAGCACCCGCACTCAGCAACACTTCTCGCTGTGCTTTCAGTACTTTCAACTGCCCTGCATGCTGTACTTCTACGCCTGTCGCGACTTTATTTTCAATTACAATTCTATGGGTAGTCGCTTTGGTGAAAACAGTTAAATTTGGACGGTTTAAATGTGGAAATAAATAAGCCCGTGCCACACTACAACGCTCCCCATTGATATGGGTCACTTGATAAACGCCAAGCCCTTCTTGCTCGGCACCATTAAAGTCATCTAAAACTTTATGACCTTGCGCACGTGCAGCTTCGGTATAACGCTGATGGAAAATATTATCACTCTGTACATCTGTGACAGACAGAGGCCCATCATTGCCATGATATTCATTGTGAATACGGTTATTTTTTTCAGAACGAATAAAGTACGGTAATACCTCGTCGTAAGACCAGCCTATATTGCCTTGCGCTGCCCATTGGTCATAATCATTTTTATGGCCACGGATATAAATCATGGCATTAATGCTCGATGATCCGCCTAGACACTTCCCACGAGGTTGATAACCTTTACGCCCATTCAAGCCTTTTTGCGGCACAGTTTCAAATGCCCAATTATTAATTTTAGTAGGTAGGCTTACCACACAAGCGGCTGGAATATTGACTGTCCATTGATCACCTTGCCCACCAGCTTCAAGTAAACAGACTGTGACCTCAGGATCTTCACTTAAACGCGCAGCTAATACACAACCTGCACTACCACCACCAATAATGATGTAATCAAATTCCGTTTTTGACATTATTTTCGTCCAGTTGATTATTTTTATATCTGAACAATAAGTGATTTGACGCAGGCTGAATAGTTACTTTCTAAAATATTTTATGGTGTTCTCAGCACGATTTTTAACTTTTCACTGCCCAATATGCGGCATAACTAAATATTTGGCTAAAACAATAGATGTGCTCAAAACCAATTTTCGTTAGTAAAGTTTGATAATCCGACTGTGATATCAGTTCAAAATCATCTGCCAAACGTTGCATCATTTTATTCGCTTGATGTTTTGTTAAACCTTGCGCTTGGCAAAACTGAGGTAATATTTCCAGCTCTACACTCGACTGTGACAGCATTAAATCAAAGCTTAAAAATATGCCCTGTGGCTTAAGCAGTTTAAACGCTTTGACTAAAAATAAAGGTTTAGCATCTTGCTCAATAAAATGAGTGACCAAAATACACAACACCGCATCAAATGCTTGAGGTACCTCAAAATCTGTATGGCTACCCAATACAAAATTAACTCGATATGCCTGCCCTGTAGCTTGAACATTTTGTCGAGCTTGATTCAGCATATTTTCAGAAAGTTCTGTCACAGTAAATGTGCAGTTTGGATGTGCAGCCAACAAATAATTCAACTCATAACCTGTGCCACAGCCAATAATCAGTACATGCGCATTTTCCTGAAGATGTAACTTCAAAATGCTTTGAATCTGCTGATGAACCAACTCATAACCAGGAATGAGTTTTCGGATGTGCTCATCATATCCATCAACCACAAGCTGACTATTAAAATCTTTTGCCACAATACGTCCTTATATATTTCATCTAGCGATCGATAATAATTCCAAATTTTAAGTGGCAGTATGGCGTTTTAAGATCTGCCCACTCAATAAACGATAAACCTGTTGCAATTCAACTTGCTGAGCATCTGCCAGCATCGAAGTATGCATATTTAATATATTTTGATCGCCTCGCATTGCTGGCCCTGTTTGCATTAAACGAGGATCATGCTGTGTGGCTTTTTGAGCAGTTTCTAATATAAGGGGATAAAGCAAACTAAAATCAACCTGTTTAGCATCAACCACTTGTTTGGCCATGTCATAGCAATAATTACTAAAGTTACAAGCAAAAACCGCTGCCAAATGTAAACTTAGTCGCTGTGCTGAATCGTACTGATAGACATGCTGACTTAAACTGTTCGCCAAAACAGTTAAAATATTTAAATCGCCTTTATTCACCGCCTCAACAAATAATGGTGTATTGCTCCAATCCACTTCACGATCCAAACTAAAGGTTTGTAATGGATAAAATACGCCTGCACGTGAATGCTGTTGAGTAAGTACATCTAAATTGGTACTGCCAGATGTATGTACAATCAGCACATCAGGAAGTGAATAATGCACCTGCCCAATCACCGTTGAAATCGATTGATCACTAACGGCAATAATTGCTAAATCAATATTTGAGTCTAGCGGCTCAAAAGAATCTATGGCTTCAGCATTCACCAATGCGGCAAGTGACTTCGCTTTCTGTAGATTTCGATTTAAGACTTGCACAATTTGATGTTGGGTACTGAGCACTTGAGCAAGATGATGTGCAACACGCCCTGCACCGACAATACTTATTCGCATTCGTAACTTCAATATATTTTAAAATAAACTAGAGCATGTCAGGATTAGGCTAGGCTTGCAATTGCAAAGCAATCAAAAGTATAAGAAAGCAAAAACCGAGTTAATTTCTTAACTCGGTTTTAAATGAAATTCAATCCATCTATTTCAAGACGAGACAGGTTTAATTAATCCTAGAATTTAATTAAATACATTATTCAAATACACAATACGTTCATTGGTTTTTTGATTAAAACACTTGGTGAATTGCATGTTTTGATTTTGGTTTTGCATGGCGTCATCCCAATACTGTGAATGCTTTTGATAAGTTTCTTTTTCACTGTCATTCAATGAATACACGGATTTTTGTGCAAGCACTTTACAATCAACATCGCGCTTTTCAAACCAATCGGATTGATCTTGCTGCAATTGTGCCTTTTGCTCTTCACTAAAACGATCCCAAGTTTGATTCAGTCGATCCACGACAGCAGCATTATCCTGATCTAATTCTTTTTTGCGAATATCCATTGCTTTTTGAGCAAGTCCCATTTGCTCAGTTTGACTTTCAATACTTTGCTGATAAGACTCTTCGTCTTGTTTATTTTGCTTACTATAAGCTGCGTATAACACAGCATGTCGTGTCACCGTCACCACACCATCAATCACATCATTTTGACTCGGCACACTGAGGCTCAAACCTTCTTGATCCGTTTTGGTAATACTATAAGTAAAGTTACCTTTGAGCTGATCATTTTCCATGCTTAAACCAGATTCACCATCCTGCAATGAATCATTTAAGGTGTAATTTGAATACCCTTCCTCACATTCATCACATGGACGTTCGGCGAAAGCATTTTCCGCACGCTTTTGTAAACCCTTCGGAAAGACTACCTGCAATTGACTAGCACATTCCAATGTTTTTGCTTTATTTGGATCTTCAGTTAGAGTGGTAATATTTTTAATTTTAAATTGAAGATTTTTTACAATTAAATCCATCAACTGTTGATCTGCTTCATAATCAGACTGACGTAATTGTTTGTTTAATTCTTTTAGATATTCACTCTTCAAATGATCTTGCAGCTGTTGAATATTTGCATTTGCAGTACAGCTCCAATCTTCTAATACCGGTGTATCTGACTTCACTTCCGCATCTTTCTTATTTTTAAAATAATCACAACCCGACATTAAGCTCGTCGAAATCATCAGGCTGGTTAATATTATTTTTTTCATGCTTTAAATTACCATTGGTGTTTTATTATTCAGACGTATTCTAATCAAAATCACCCCGCCTTGACGAGAAAAATCCCTGCTTAAAACAGGGATTTTCTTTATTGTATGGTTAAAATCTTGAGTTTAAAGCTTAGTGTGTTGTTTCTGTCACACCCTCACTACTGACATCACGTACCTTACCATTTTCAGTATTTAAGACTTCAAATTCGATACGACGGTTTTTAAACTGACCTTCTTTTGTGCTGTTATCTGCGACTGGTTTTTCTTGACCATAGCCCACTGCTTGCAATTGAGCAGGGTCAACACCTTTAGAAACTAAATAATCTACTACTGACTGTGCACGTTCTTGTGACAGTTTTTTATTAGCAGCAGCATCACCCACAGCATCGGTATGACCTTGTACCGTTAAATGCACTTGTGATGCACGTTGCATCAACGCAGCAGCCTGATCCAAAATAGATTTATTCACTTCAGGAATTTCAGAAGAACCTGTCGCAAAATTAATAATTTGTAGATTCAATGCTGTTGCGACATCTAAAGCACGGATTTGATCTGGATTAATACTCGCCAAGGCTTTTTGTGCATCAGTAATACTATTATCAACCGCAGAACTTTCATCAACACCCTCTTGAACCAACACCGTCATATTTTTCGCTAAAGGTGCAATTTGGCTCGCTAAATTTTTAGCATCCGCAGGATTTTGAGACAAAATTGACAATTGATTTTCTGTCCAGGTTAAAGTGGTATTCGGCACACCTTTTAATTTTTGTAGTACTGTTGGAATGGTGTCTTGATCAATGAATTGTGTATGGTAACTCGCATCTGAAACAGCACCACAACCTGTAGCAAAATTAAAAATTTGCTTCACTTGCTGTTGTAGGATATCCATATAGTTGGCATCACCAGTTTGAATTTGACAATTAGTCAATGCACCATCTACACCGGTGGTAAATTGTAAACGCGCTGGCTGAGATGCTGCAGGCTGTGCAACGGTGGTACTTGATGTTGCTGGTTCCTCTTTATTCGAACATGCTTTATATAAAAACGTAATTAGCCCCAATAACACCAGTAAAGCAATTAAAGGAAGTAGCCAATTGGATTTTTTTTCTTCAACAATGATTGGTTCAGGTTCAATGACTGGGGCTTGATGTAATGTTTTACCTGCCGCGGTATTTATTCCTAGACCAGCGAGTAATGGTAAAGCCCATTGTGGAACAGCAGCCAAGATAGAATCAGCATGATTATCGAGTAAATGGGTAATCGCCTGTGGATCTGATGAACCTGCTTCATTTTCCAGTATACCGAGTGTAGGCGCAATTGATTGGTTCAGCGTGTGTTCAATTTGTGATGCTGGCGCTGCCCCACCTACATGTTGTAGAAATTGATCTTTTAAACTTGGGTTGGATACAAAGATATCTGAAAGCCGTGGATTTAATTGCTTTTGAAATGTTTCAATCAATTGTGGCTTAGAACGAAATAAATTCAACAACACAGGAATAAACTGACTAATCGCAGAATTTTTTTCAAATAAATTCTCTGTGTCACCGTCTAGCACAATCGATGAGACGTGCTGTTTAATTAATTCAATTAAATCGATATTCATACTTATACTCCATGCTCTTCTCATTATTTTCATGCAAATTTTAGTTTATATGCTTATTTTTTAATCAAATGTAATAATTTGTTCATTGCGGTTTTACAATGATTTTTAACTCATTCTTTCAATATTTGTGGAAAATATCTCGTAAAAAAAGCCAGCCGAAGCTGACTTTTTAAAATGAGTAAATGAGACCTTATTGATCTATTTTAAATCATTGTCCTGGGTAAAACGCTTGAACCACTTTACCTTTTACAGTTTGATTGATCAGAGGTGTATTTTTACCATTCGACACAATACTGTCTTTATTAATAGTCCATTCAAGTTCTGGATCAACTAAAACCCAACCAGCTTCATCTGCCCAACGCTGTTGCATTTGCGCCACTTGTGCAGGCGCAATAGTCACTTTTTCCACCCATGCTAAAGGTGTAAGTAGACCTTCATTAATCAGTTCAATGCCAAATGGAATATAGGTATCAAATGCAGTGAAACCCGGTTGAGTTTCAGCAAATGGTGCCATTTTTGCAGAACTACTGAGTGGTTCATGGTGCGTACAAATAGCGTCGATTACACCCTCTTTCACGCCTTGACGGAGCAAGTCTTTATCTTGTTCTGAGCGTAATGGCGGACGCACGTGTGCAAGTGAGTTAAAACCATCAATCAATTGATCAGTTAAATGCAATTGATGCATAGCAACATCACAGGTCACTGGTAAACCTTTTGCCTTAGCATTTTTAATTAATTCAACGGATGCACCTGACGACAATAAACCAAAATGTGCACGTACTTTGGTCGCTTCAATCATCAATAAGTATTTAGCAATTGCCACAGTTTCAGCCAAGGCTGGAATCATAGGTAAACCTTGACGTGACGCAACAAAGCCTTCATGCACACAACCGTCTTTGGCAATCTGCGGTTCTTCGGCATAGAACACAACCGTCATATTTAGACCTGCAGCATATTCCAAGGTACGAATAACAACATCATCATCCATAAATGGTGCATTGGCATTCGATACAGCAGTACAACCACCTTTTTTCAAGCCGGCCATATTTGAAGGTTGTTTACCTAACAGTCCTTGGGTCTGCGCACCAATCACTTGTAGATAAATACCACCATCTAACATCGCTTTTTCAACCAAACCATGAATCAAAGCGCCGTTGTCTTGCACAATCGGTTTTGAGTCTGGTGGTGTGAATACATGCAAAATACCATTGGCGCGCGCAGCTTGACCTTCTGACTTTAAAGTCCCGTGTTGCTGCTGACCTGGCTCACGTAAACGCGCACACAAGTCCACCATACTTGGCATCAGCCATTTGCCTTGGCCATCAATGGTTTCTGTCGCCGTGCTTTCGCTTACATTCTGTTCCGCTACAAGTTTGCCATTTTCAAGGTAAACCGTTTGTACGCTATCGTTTTTTTTGATTGGGTCTAAGACACGTACATTTTCAATTTTTACAATAGTCATGACTTTTCCCTTAACCTGCAATCGCTTCTAACAAACCTTTTTCTTGTAACTGACCTTGCATTGCTAAAGCCAATACCGCCATACGCACAGCGATACCATTGGTCACCTGATGCAAAATCACAGATTGCTTACCATCGGCAATACTTGAGTCAATTTCAACGCCACGGTTCATTGGGCCTGGATGCATTACGATACAATTGGGTTTCGCTAGAGCCAAACGCTCTTTGTTTAAGCCATACATCTTGTAGAATTCAGCTTGTGATGATAATGCAGGCGAATCAATACGTTCATTTTGAATGCGTAGGGTAATGATCACATCGCAATCACGAATACCGTCTTCCATATTGTTAAATAAACGAACATCTTCACCATATTCATTAAAGCCATATGGCAACAATGTATTCGGTGCAACGACACGAATATCTTTACAGCCCAATGTTTGCAATGCTGCAACATCAGAACGTGCTACGCGCGAATGCTTGATATCACCAATAATCGCAATGGAAATATCTTCAAAATTCTTTTTAGTTTCACGGCGAATCGTCAACATATCCAACATGGCTTGTGTTGGATGTGCATGACGACCATCTCCTGCATTAATGATTGCAACATGCGGGCAAACATCTTTAGCAATAAAATGTGGTGCACCTGAAGATGAATGACGTACCACAAAGATGTCCGTCGCCATGGCTTCAAGATTCCACAACGTATCACGCAAAGTCTCGCCTTTTGATGTACTTGAACGTGCAATATCAATGTTCAATACGTTTGCAGACAGGCGCTTTGCTGCTGCTTCAAAAGTGGTTCGTGTACGGGTTGAGTTCTCAAAAAACAGGTTCATTACCGTACGACCTTCAAGGAGGTTATTGGTAATCAGCTGATTTTGGTCATTAAAAAAGGACTGTGCAGTGTCCAATATTTTTGTGAGAGTTTCTTTAGAAAGACCTTCGATGGTGAGGAAATGTTTTAAGTTACCATCTTGGTTAAGTTGAATCTGGCTCGGAGTATGCAATGCCGCTAAGTGCATGAGAGATTCCTAATCGTTAAGTCAACGCATTATACAGAGATTGAACGAAAATGGCAGTTGATGTTTTCTACAAACAACACAAAACAAAGCTGTAAATAGAAATGAATTTTCAAATTCCTATCTATCATTTCAATTAGATAAATTAAACAAAATCATTTAAAATCACTCTTTACCCATCTACATTCCAAGTACTTTGGTTTTACCGTCAACCATTAAATAAACATATAAATTCTATAAATCTCACCCATTCACCATGTTTAGTCATTATTATTTGGCTGTAATCCAATAGGTGAAAGTCTGTTTATTCGTTTCATTTTTGACTTTCACAAATGGTTCTTTTTAATCTTGTTTCAAATTAACGTAATGCGCCGATATAACGATGTGAAACTTGCGCCTTATAAATATCTTCAGCAGTGGGCTCACTGGCATATAGATATTGTTCATCGTCTTCATTGAACTTAGGTATTGCTAACTTAGTTTCGACTGCCACCACGTCACTGATTTCACTCAACTCTAATTCCGTATAAAGACGTGCAACTAAACGTGATAGTTCTGGATCTTCAGTATTTAACGCTAAATTTGCTACATAGCGCGCATAGTCTTTATTTTCGACCATAAATAAAGCATCAACTACACGCCCACTCACACGACGTAAACGTGCATAAAGTAAGGTTGCAATAGAAAATGCATTTGATTGTGATACTGTCGTTGCTGCTGTCATCGTGCTACCCCGTTATTGATCATTCAATTAAAAAAATTATTAACCTTTCACAATTGCGAATGGGATATAGCAATTTTTATACCATTACCGTGAATAATCCCTTAAAGCCTTCACAGTAGTTGGAAATTTTTTTGACCGATTTACCCATATTTCTCTATTAACTCAGTAAGAACATCCGCCCAAATAGTCGAAAATACGTTAAAATATTAGATTGCTTTTTTGCCTTTGGAAATTTACATGAATTCGAAACCGCGTCTCTCTACATATTGGGTTACCTGTGCAGATGGACTTGAAACCTTACTCCGCGAGGAAATTGAAGGTTTAGGTGTTCAAAATATTGAACAATTCCCGGGTCGTTTGGTTTTCAAAGGCAAATTAGAAGATGCTTACCGCATTTGTATGTGGTCTCGTTTAGCCTCACGTGTATTGACTCCAATTCACACACATGAACTTGAATTCACACATGACGCGCGTGATGTGGCTGAAGAGCTCTATGAAGGTGCAATGAACTTTGATTGGTCACTTATTTTTGCACCACAAAGTACCTTCGCGATTCGTCTACATGTAGAACGCGACATTAAAGTGAACTCTCAGTTCGCAACGCTTCGTGTAAAAGATGGTGTCGTCGATTCATTTATGGAAGCTGTAGGCAAGCGTCCAAGTATTGATATCAAGCAGCCTGAAATTACACTTTATGTGTTGGCTGGCAAAACAGCACATACATATTGCTTAGACTTATCTGGCGATTCTTTACATAAACGTGGCTACCGTCGCTATATGACCGATGCCCCAATCAAAGAAAACTTAGCCGCTGCAATTTTGCAAAAAGCACAATTAAAACAGCAAAATCCAGACATCATCCTTGACCCTATGTGTGGCTCAGGTACGTTTATTATTGAATCTTTAATGATTTTGACAGATCGTGCGCCTGGTCTTGTCCGTCGTTTTGGCTTCAATGGCTGGAATGGTCATGACCATGAACTTTGGATGTCAATTAAAGCTGAAGCGGCTGAACGCCATAAAGCAGCACTTGAATTACCTTTACCTCAGTTCTATGCATTTGATGCAGACTGGGAAGCAGTCAAAGCCACCAAACAAAACATTATTGCTGCTGGTTTTGAATCTGTTCTCGATCAAATTAAGCTTGAAGAACGGACGCTTGCTGATTGGCCAGATTTCCAAAATGTAGGCAAAAAATCTTTTGTAGTCACCAACCCGCCATATGGTGAGCGTTTAGGTGAAAAAGCATCAAACCGCGCTTTATATTTAGGCCTTTCTGCTTTATTACAAAAGAATTTCCCAAATCAGCCTGCTGCAATTATTGCTTCACAAGTTGAACAAGCCGACGTTCTTGCATTCAATGATCCAAAAATTTTGCGCTTGATGAATGGTAAATTACCTATATATGTTCGCTTTGGTACGATCAAACCAGCGACGGTACAAAAGCCGTTCCTAGAACATTGGGAACCACAGCAATTTGAACCAATTGAAGGTGCGCAAGACTTTACCAATCGTCTGCAAAAGAACATGCAGAACTTGAAAAAATGGGCAGTAAAAGAAAATATTTACTGTCTACGTCTGTACGATGCCGATCTTCCTGACTTTAATGTTGCTGTCGATTTATATGGCGATCGTTTACATGTTCAAGAATATGCGCCACCAAAACAAATTGACCCTGAAAAAGCCAAAAAGCGTTTCAACCTTGCTTTACAAGCGATTCGCTCTGTAACTGGTCTTGGCCGTGATGCGATCTTTATCAAAACTCGTGCACGCCAAGAAGGTAAAAATCAGTACACAAAACAAAGTACTGCCTCTAAGCGCTTTATTGTGCAAGAAGGTAAAGCGAAGATCTTGGTTAACTTAACTGATTATCTAGATACAGGTTTATTCCTTGACCATCGTCAAATGCGTCTACGTATTGCCAATGAAGTTCGTGGTAAGCACTTCCTTAACTTGTATAGCTACACCTCTACAGCGAGTTTGCATGCTGCATTAGGTGGCGCAGCAAGTACGACCAGTGTCGATTTATCAAATACCTATTTAAATTGGTCAAAAGAAAATTTTGTCTTGAATGGCTTAACCGTTGATCATGCAGATGAACAACACCAATTCTTCGCAAGCGATTGCTTTGAATGGTTAAAAGAAGGTCATGAACAATACGATATGATTTTCATTGACCCACCGACATTCTCGAATTCGAAAAAATTCCACGGTACTTTCGACGTGCAACGTGACCACATGTCACTTCTTAAACGTGCTATGAACCGTCTAACCACCGACGGTACGCTTTATTTCTCAAATAACTACCGTGGTTTCGTGATGGATGATGTTATTTTGGCCATGTTTGATGTTGAAGAAATCAGTAATGAAACGATTGGTCTCGACTTTAAACGGAATACCAAAATTCACCGTTCTTGGAAAATTACGCATCCTAAAATCTAAGTCAATTCCATTCACTTAGTCTTTTCCGATTTAGAAATGAAGCATGTCAGTGCTTCATTTCTACTACTACCCCATCTGGATATGTGACACGCATATTTTCATAGCGCTCTGCCATTCGTATCTGATTAACAGGTGTTACATCAGCAGTTCGCGTTCCTAACTGATCTGCAGCTCTTTTCTTTTGCAATAAATAATCACTTGCCGTCGAACCTTCCAATTGTTTTTCTTGAATAATCTTATTATTACGACTCGATTTATGTGCTGAATTTTTTTGCTGCTCTGCTTTTGGTTTCGCAGCCTCGCCATCAATCATTTCCAACGTATCTTGACTAAACTGCCCTTTTCCTTGAATTTCAGTTGCCAACTTTTTATCTGAAATTACATGGCCTGCATAACTGTACGAAACAATCGCACTCAACAAAGCCAAACTACAAATATAAGCAATAGGCTTACTTCGAAGAACGCTTGGCAATTTAGTATTAGCATAGCGCGTATTTTGGCTGATTTTTTTGTTTTCCATCTTCATGATGACTTGTCCTATTATTGTTGTGTTTGGATTTTGCCATTTGACGCTAACAATTTTTGCTTCTACTCACAATGGCCTTCCGTTCTTCATCCGATAAAATGACTGTATCAATAATGGAATTTTTGCCACAAAAAAACCGCTCGATTTGAGCGGTTTTTTCATCTTCATATTAATCTTTCTGCTGCACAGCTTTACCAAAAAGTTTCTGTCCAAACTTATATTGCATACTCACAACCATATCATTGCCATCACGTTTACCTTGTCCAGAACTTTCTAAGCTGCTAAACATCGATTCAACTTCTTGGCCAGAAATTGATTTCCCTTGTAATTGCAAATAATTGTTCATCACTGCAGATAGCATATTCTTATCAAATTTTAGATCGGCATGAAAATCCAATAAACTCGGTACCATTTTCACAAATGACTCAATAGAAGCTTGATGTCCAGGCATTAACTTACCATCTAGGCTTGCAGAGGCACTGCCACCACCCAAACTAATGGTGTTATTTTTGGATTTAAAATCGAACCCTTGATTGACTACAGCAAGGAAAGCTTTTGTCATTTCTGGTTCTGAATCTGTAACAGCATCACATGAATTATCGACTTGATGCCACACATCCCTAAAGGCTTTCACTTTTTGTAAATTAACTTTATTCAGCTCTAAATTTAAAGCCAAATTTTGAGTAATCGGTGAACCGGGAAAATCCATTTCGCTGGCTTTAATATAGCCAATGAAATCAACATCATTAGGATTGATTTTGGTTTCCCAACGCATATCCAAACCTTTCATACCACCCGACATTTTAGAATCAATGCGTTTAAAAGAAGCTGCCTGCATTTCTACAAAGCCAGACTCGAGTTGTGGTTTATTTAAGCCCTGATTCGTAGTTAAAACCAAATCCTGAATCATCGTCTGTTCAGCGCCATCTAAAACTTGAACAACCGGAAATATCATAGAAAATTCAGTAACCTGTGTAAGCTGACCAGGCCGACTAAATGTTTTTATTTTTAGCTTACTCGCATTAGCGTGAATTTTTTTGGTTTCTGCAACCGTTTTAAACGCTGGAATTTGCACATCAGTGGTCGTTTGACCAATCCAATTGACTAATGTATTCGCACTAATATTGCCCTGTATCACATTGGCAAACTTCCCATGGCTTTGATCTTTCACGATTTTAAAATTGGATAAAACGGTATACCCCTTAAAACCTCTTTTAATTTCATCATGCCCATGAATCACGATCACTTCTTTGGGATTACAAGGATCTGGCTTCAGTGTTAATTTCCAATCAACACTTCCATCCATCAGCCCCATTTTATAATGACTATATTGGATGTCGATATCTTCGACCACATCAGACAATTGGCTATTTTCATAATAGGCATTTAAATTTTTATCTGCATATAAATTCCCCCCGACTACAGCTGCTGAAAGTACAGCAAGACTGCCTCCCCCCCATATCAATTTTGACATGACTTACTCATTGTGATTATTCTTTGAGCAGTATACTGAATAATCTAGTTACATAAGTACACAATCAATATTAAATTAAGTGATTGATATGAGGGTTTTAATTGAGGAGTCAATTCACAATATGTGCTTAAATGCGACCCACATCAAAATAACTAATTCGCTTTCGATCAAATTTCCCATAAGGATTGCCACTAAAACTATGGAAATAGTGCTTGGCTTTTAAAATATGTGAAGTGGTATTTTTCATCCATTGTATACGTGGATCATTTTCTGCCAAGGTGACACAGTATGTTTCTTTTCCTCGATGTTTTGTTTGTTCCTTTGCGTGAAAAATAAGACTCGAAAAAACCTCAAGGTCTTCTGGATGGCACAATGGGCTATGCATCATTAAGTAATCAAATGTCCCTTTCACTTTAGGTAAAGACAACACACCTCTAACATTGGCATAGACATTATAAAATGGCTTCATTAACTTTAAAGGTCGTGAATAATCGATAACACGGGTCTGTTTAAAGCTCTTTTGATTCCATAGCCCGTATAAACCAACCAATTGATCATCCTTATTATAAATAAGAAAAAAATCACTGAGACTCATGCCTTTCCAAAATGGATGATGGCCTTCTAGTAGTCCATTAAAATCATAAGTGGGTAAAAAATTATAATGATCTTTCATTTTTAAAATGAAATCATTCGCCGCTGTTATTGCGTCCTGTGTCAGCGGCTTGAAGCGATAATGAGCAAATGTTTTGGGCTTTTTGGCTTGAGATACGGTGTAAGTTTGAATATCGTCAAAATAATAGGGTAATGGAAACCCTTTACGCTCTTGATGCAAGATATTAGCAGCAACGACATTTGCATTGAGTACGACACTTTCAAAAATTGTATTCTGTGGAATCTCATCAAACACATAATCCATCAAAAGTCGCATCACTTTGCCTCCGCGATACTCTGAATGCATCCGTAAATCGGCAACATAGCGCATCAAATCAGCTTGTCCATTGATATAACAGTAGCGCCAGCCTAAATTCATCATTGCAACAACAAAACTAGGATTATCAATAGGTACAACAACCTTTAAATCAGGTCGGTTATATTGTGCTTGGCTCGCCGCTAAATAGCTTGGGTATCGCTCATAAGACAAGGTAATACCATTACTTGGAACGGTTTCCGCACTGAGTATCATGAGCTGTTCATCATCAGCTGGTGTTGCTGAGCGAACTGCAAAATTCGACTCATTTTTTGAACGATATAACACCATTTCATCTAATGGGTGTTCAAGAACATCAAGATCCATATGCTGTACTCAAATTATTTTTGTTTTCATTTTCTTCAATGGTTCTGGCTTAATATTTCCTTCAATCATGCCATTTTTCATTGCTAAAGTTTTATAGTAATCCCATGCATCATCGACATGTTTCACTTCAGGCTCATCTAGCTGCCCTAAATCACGTGCTAATTCATAATGAAAATTCTGCTTGAGACGCTCATCTAAAGCCAGCGCACTTGGCTGTTTGGACTGATTACCTTCACTGAGTAAAATATAGTGCGGTTTCTTTTCACTGCACTGCTCTATACCCAAAATACTAATCGGAAGATAATCCTCTTGCTTAAATTCAGCCAATACATTGATCGCGATACTATGATCAAGTTTTTCACCCACTAAATCGACCGTCATCTTACGACCAAGAAACTCAAAGCATGGTACTTGATGATAAAAATCAGTGACACGTAACTCATCATCAATCACATAACGAATTAACCCAGAACCTGTGGTAATGACAGGACTTACAATATCACCAACTTTAAGTTTCCAAGAAGGTACAACCTGCAAAGTATCTTGCAAAATAAACTCGTAAAAGTGGGATTGGTAACTTAAAGGAAACCGTTCTGCAAATGGAATCGTGACGACACCTTCAGTTGCCCACAATCCTTTAGCTTCAAATGCAACGCCTGCTATACGTTGTTTTAGCTCTAGCGCCCATTGTGCAGCACTTGCAGTGTCCCAACTCGAAATCAAACTCAGTTTAGGCCAAAGTTTTTTCCACGCATCGGCTTGGCTTAAATCTAGTTGCTTCAGCTTATAGTGCTGTTCACAGGACTTGGGAACTTTTAAGAAATTGAGTCCCTGACGCTGCCAATGCCCTGTTTTCAGTACTTCGATAATCTCATCTTGATATGCATGAATAATATCAAGCAGTTGTAATGCAAAGGTCGGACTCCAAACTGAGATCATGCCTAGATGCTTATCTGCCACTAAATATACTGCAGTTGCAAACATCGCATCTTCAGCAGATTCCGCCAATGCAATTTCACTGGGTACTGATTGAGTGGTTTTAGTCAAAATACGCTTCGTAAAGTTGAGTAAAGCACTATCATCATTTAGGTTACTATTCTCGAGTAATTTGCGTTGACTCTCGGGCAACCAAGATACCGACCAATAATGCGTTGAGTTTTTAAGCTGCGGATGTTTACGATATAAATTGCATAACCACAAGCCAATCGCCTCATCCAATTCATCTAAAAAATGCTGCGTATATGGAATGAATTTTAGCGCCTCACTCGAACCACTGGTTGGCTGAAAGCGAATAACATCACCTGTGCCCATTTGATTTTCACCACTTTGACGCGAATGCTCAATTTTGTTTTTCCAATCGGCATAGCGCGTTAAAGGATACTGTTCAGCAAACTGCTCATAGCGCATTGCTGAAGAACTCTCTATACGGCGTAAAAAATGATTCAGTTTACGACGCTGCACAGTTTCAAGCTGATTTGACTGCCGTATATATCGTTTAAAGGCTTTTTTGCAGGCAAGATTCAGTACTTGATGAGAAGCGGAAAGTAGCAATCCCATGTTAAGCAACCTTCGTATCTTGATCCGCGGCAATGTGCAAATTACGAGACTTATAGCGTAATTTGCTATCATGTTTACTCACACTCGTCGATTTCGTTAGGAAACGATTCACATAACGATATAAATCACTCCAACGTAATTCACCGATGCAAGGTAACTCCGTTCCATCGACCCAAGTAGGATTTTTATTTTCAAAGAAAGCAATCTTGCTATTTTTTTCACGCATTTCATTGGTAATTGGCGCAACATCGGCTTTTAATGGCTGGTAGTCATCACCAAAATTTAAAAGACCAGTTTCTTTATTGTAGTATTCTGAAAAATATTCTTTGCAATAAGACTCAACAAAATCTTTAAGATGTGCATTTTTCTCATCGTAATGTGGGTAATAACTGTAATAACTCTGTACACGACAAATTTCACAGAACCCTTATCCTATCAGGCTTCTGCCTTCTTAAAATTGCCAAAATCTCCTTAAACTCTTCTTTTTTCCCAAAACCAATTAAACGCTGAATCGCCATTTGAACA